>JAHEMY010000024.1 GCA_024643425.1 Flavobacteriaceae bacterium | reverse complement strand
CTCAAGCAGATCAGTCCCCTTGGAGAAGGGTGGGATGGTACTTATCAAGGCCAACCATTACCTTCGAGTGACTATTGGTTTAGAGTAGAATACTCCGAAGAAGGAAGATCGAAAGAATTTATGGGCCATTTTTCATTAAAAAGATAGATATTTGAATATGAAACTAAGAACAACCTACCTAAGTATTTTATTATTATGTGCATCATACGCATATGCACAGGATGGTATACCGACTTACTCAGATTATTTTGCCGATAACCTTTATTTGGTGCACCCAGCGATGGCCGGGGCGGCTTCTTATGGTAAAATTCGACTTACCGCACGTCAGCAATGGTTTGATCAAAATGAGGCGCCTAATGTGCAAACACTAAGTTATCATACTCGTTTAGGGAGGCAATCTGGAGTAGGTGCTATTCTTTTTAACGATAAAAATGGATATCACTCGCAAACAGGTGGATATATTACATACGCCCACCATATTATGTTTTCGAGAAGCAAATACGATTTAAACCAATTATCTTTTGGTTTGAGTGCTGGATTGATTCAATCAAGACTTGACGAAACCGAATTTGATCCTTTGGATTTTGACCCTATTATTGCTGGTATTCTTCAAAGTAGTTCTTATTTTAATGTGGATGCAGGAATGTCTTATAATTACATTGATTTTGCTGCGCATTTTACAGTTAAGAATTTATTGTTCAGAAATCGAAACTTGTTCTCTGAAACCTTTGAGCCAAACAATCAACGCGTATATATTATGTCTGCTGCTTATGGGATAAGTTCTACCTACGGGCAATTTACCTATGAGCCGTCTTTCTTATTTCAATGGAAAGAGCGCACGAATGAACAGTCTTTAGACATTAACTTTAAGGCTTTTCGTTCCATGGACTTTGGGAATATATGGGGCGGGATTTCGTACCGAAGAAGTTTCGACGGTGCTGAATATTTGGATGGAACGGAGATTAAAGACCAAAAACTTCAATACATCACCCCGGTGGTTGGTGTGACCTTTAATAAATTTGTTTTTGCCTATACCTATTCCTATCAAACAGGAAGCGTACGATTGGAAAAAGGAGGCTTCCACCAACTTACGCTCGGGTATAATTTCTTGGATGGAAAATACCAAACATGGTCTCAAGACATGCGATATAATGGAATGCTTCGTCCAAATACAAACTAATAAAAAAAGACCTGAAAAGGTCTTTTTTTGTATTTAGGATTTCTTCAAAGTTTGTAATAAACGTATTCAATCATGATTATTAAAACCGTTAACGGAAAAACGCCGGTTATCCCAGAAGATTGCTTTTTAGCAGAAAACGCTGTCATTGTTGGAGATGTTGTAATGGGAAATCAATGCAGTGTTTGGTTTGGCGCCATAATTCGAGGAGATGTACATTTTATTAAAATTGGGAATCGCGTTAACATCCAAGATGGGGCAGTGATTCATGCCACGTATAAAACATCTCCCACGACCATAGGCAATAATGTTTCAATTGGTCATAATGCCATTGTACATGGATGCACGGTTCATGATAATGTCTTGATTGGCATGGGTAGTATTGTGATGGATGATTGTATCGTTGAAAGTAACAGTATTATTGCGGCAGGTGCTGTGGTGACTAAAAATACTGTTGTAGAAAGTGGAAGTATTTATGCCGGAGTGCCTGCACGAAAGGTTAAGGATATCAGTGAAGAACTAATTCACGGGGAAATCAATCGAATTGCTCAAAATTATATAACCTATTCGAGCTGGTTCAAAGAATAACTAAAATTCTTTATAATCAACTTTTATAACATCATCGTAATCTTTCAATAAAAGCTTCAGGGGCCCGATAGAGGCATTATTATAAAATTGTAGCAAAGGAGGTGCTTTTTGAGTACTAAGCAACTGATGCTGCTCTAAAACAGCCTTTGTTTGTTTTGCAACCGCTTCTCCGGAATCGATAATAGTGACATGATTGGGCAACAAGTCTTTTAGAAAGGTAATAAGATATGGATAATGACTACATCCTAAAACTAAGTAATCGATATTGGCATCCATCATCGTTTGCATATACTTTTTCAGCAGGACGTTAATTTCTTTTGAATTTACCAATCCTTCTTCAATTAAGGGAACGAGTCCTTCACCGATAACTTCAGTAATTTGCACATGGTTCGTCAAAGATTCAGATGTTTTATGAAATAGATCACTGCTCAAAGTTCCTTTTGTGGCTAAAATTCCAATATTTTTTGTTTTCGATTGAAGGGCGGCCGGTTTGATTGCGGGTTCTATTCCGATAAAAGGAATGTTGTAGGAATTACGAAGCTCGGTTATTGCATTAGTAGTAGCTGTATTGCAGGCAACCACAATAATCTTTGCTCCTGCTTTTATTAAAAACTCTGTATTTTTTTTACTTAAAGAAATTATCTCTTCACGACTCTTGTTTCCATATGGAGCATTACGACTGTCTGCGAGATAGATGGTGTTTTCCCATGGCATTAGGGCATGCAGTTCCTTCCATATGGAAGTTCCTCCAACGCCTGAGTCAAAAATGCCAATAGGATGGTCTGATTTCATCTATCTAAAAATAAAAACTGCCTGTGAATTTACAGGCAGTTTTAAAATATTTATTTGTGGGACTCTTAGATTCCTAATTCTTTTTTCACTTCGGCCATTAAATCTTTCCCGTCGGATAAGATTACCCCTGTACCTTGTGAAGAATCCAAAACATACTGGAATCCTAATCCTCTAGCTACCTTTTGAATGGCATTTTTCGCCTTTTCAAGTACAGGCTGGAAAAGATCAACTTCTTTCTTCTGTAAGTCTTGTAGGGCTTGTTGTCTGTAAGCACCGATGTTATTTTGCATACCTTGTACTTCTTCTATACGCTTACGGTTTTCTTCTTCTGTTTTGTTTGCTGCTTCTGCATCATATTGCGTAATTTTTGCTTGTAACTCCTTAGACATTGCTTTGATTTCAGTGTCGTAAGTTTTTTGCAATTTTTCTAACTGACCTTGAGCAGATTTCATTTCTGGCATTGCCTCTACAAGATCGGTAGTGTTAATATGTGCAATTTTGGATTGAGCATTAACAAACCCCGTAGCTCCTACAAAAAGCATCACTGCTACGAATAGTACATTGAATTTTTTCATTTTAAAAAAGTATTAATTTTTAGTGTTTATAGATTATTGATTATTGTTTATTCTGACCTTCACCGTTTCTAACTTTTTCAAGAGAGTCTAGGCGTTGTTGTCTTTTATCTAAAAGTTCTTGTCTTCTTGCTTCAAATTCAGCTTTTTTAACTTCACGAATAGAATCACGTTGTTTTTTTCGTTCTTCCATTAATTTCTCCCGTTCATTCTTCTTGTCTTCAATGGCTTTTTCTCTTTCTGTAACAGCTCCATCTTCTTCTAATGTTAGCGCTTCTTTACGTTCAATTTCTTTCTCTTCTTTTCTGCTAACAGCCTCTTCGCGTTTTGCTGCACGGTTTATACTTCTCAGTACTTGGTCGCTAATGTCGTTTCTTTTGGCAGCAAATAACATGACCACATCGGCAGACTTATCAAAGATGAAATCATATTTCTTGGCTTCCGCAATTTCTTGTACGATATTGAAAACTTGATCTTGTATAGGTTGTACTAACTGTCTCCTTTGAATGTCTAAATCTCCATTAGGTCCAAAACGATTCTGCTGGTAGCTTAACATTTCATCTTCAAGAATTTTAATCTCTTCTTCCCGCTCTTCAATTAGCTCTTTCGTTAGAAGCACACGTTCGTTGCTAAGGTTCAATTTCATCTGGTCAATTTCTTTTGACATTTTATCAATGTCTTTTTTCCATTTTTGAACCTTTCCTTCTAATTGTGTTGCTGCCTCTTGATATTCGGGAACGCTTTCTAATATATATTCCATATCTATATAACCAATACGAGCTCCACGCTGGGCGTTCGTTGTAAAGGTAAAGAAGGCAATCGCCAAAATCGAAAGAAGGTATTTAGTTGCTTTCATAATTGCTGGTAGTTATTTAGAAAATATCGTGCCAAAATTAAAATTGTTGTCCAATAATAAAGTGGGTTTCCCATCCATTTTTACTGGTTCCACCTAAAACTGGGTCAAATCCATAACCGAAATCTATCCCCAATAATCCAAAGGCAGGCATAAATATACGAATTCCTGCTCCAGCAGACCTTTTTAAATCAAAAGGATTGTAATTTCTGAAGCCATCGTAGGACGCACCCCCCTCTAGAAAAGTTAGAACGTAAATTGACGCCAATTGTTTTAATGTGACAGGATATCTTAGCTCTAACGAAAATTTATTGTAGATAGTGTTTCCATCTACGGGGGATAATGATTGATTCGGATATCCACGTAATTGAATCACCTCACGGCCATCCAAACTGAATGCTCCCAATCCATCTCCACCTAAGAAGAAACGTTCAAACGGTGGAATACCTCGGTTGTTATTATAGGCCCCTAAGAAACCAAATTCTGCTTTTGGACGAAGTACCAGGTCTCCCACTATGGAAGTAAACCATGTCGCTTGAAATTTTACTTTATAGTATTCAAGCCAATTAAAACGCGTTTGGTCAATTTCAGAAATTCGTTCCTGCGCATCAACCCGTTCTCCATCGGTAGGATTATCGGCTAAAAGATCATCCAATTCATCACGTTCATCAGACAGCGCCTTATAATCGACACCATTAAATGCTGAGTAGGGTAATGTAAGTTTGGCACTAACACTAAAATCTGATCCATATCTCGGATAAATTGGATTGGCAGAAGTACTATTTCTACCCAAACCAATGGTATATGCTAAGTTGTTAGAAAAACCATCACCAAAAGTAAATAAGCCGGTATTGTAATTTTTTAAGTTGTAATGCTGAAAACTTATTGCTTGTGACAATTGAAAATAGTCATCGGGCCATTTTAAACGTTTTGCAATCCCTACAGATCCTCCTGTAATTAAGAATCTACGATCTTTATCCCTTTCACGTGTTTGAAAATTGTACAAATACTGAATGGTGTGTGAGAACGATGTACTTAATTGAACCGGTTTTTTTCCACCTAACCAAGGTTCGATTACTGAAAGACTGTATGTTTGATAGAAAGTACTTGCTTGCGCTCGTAACGATAAACGCTGCCCATCTCCCATAGGTAAAGGCTTCCAAGCTTCTTTATTAAATATGTTTCGAAGTGAAAAGTTATTAAAAGAAAGCCCCAAGGTTCCTACAAAACCACCGCCGCCATAACCTCCTTGAAGTTCGATTTGACTAGCTCCTTTTTCAACCACAGAATACTCCATGTCCAAGGTTCCATTGTTAGGATCTAGGTTTTTAAAATTTGGAGTTAATTGTTCCGCATCGAAATAACCTAATTGTCCAAGTTCTCGAATGGTACGAATCACATTTCTTTTGCTGTATTTTTGACCCGGGCGAGTACGCAATTCTCGATAGATTACGTGGTCGTTGGTCTTGTCGTTTCCAATGACAGTAACATGGTCAAAGTAGGTAAGTTTGTTTTCCTTGATTCGAATTTCGAAGTCGATTGTATCTTGTCGTACTGCAACTTCAACAGGATTAATCTGAGAAAAGAGGTAGCCTTCGTTTTGGTAAAGGTTGGTTAAATCTGCAGCATCGGGATCACTATTGTCGGCGATGCGTTCTTGTAATAAAGTTCCATTATAAGTGTCTCCCTTTCGAATGCCAAGGTATTGCTTGAGAAAAGCATCGGTATAAACACTATTACCAATAAACCTAATGTCGCCAAAATAATAGCGTTTTCCTTCTTCAATATTTAATTTTAGGGCAATGTTTTTATCATCCACCACCGTAAGCGTATCCTTGATTACCCGAGCATCTCGAAAACCGTTTTCTTTGTATTTCTGAATTAAAGTAGCCTTGTCTTCTTCATAAAGAGCATCGGTATATTTTGATTTTTTGAAGATGCGAATTGGATTTCGCTGTTTTACGTTCTTCATGAATTTACGCAACTTCTTATCGGTGAGTTGCTCGTTGCCATCGAAGGTGATTGACTTCACTTTAACCCTACTGTTACGGTCTATTAGAATTCGCATGTTTTGGGCGATTTCAGTGCCCATGGTATCTATGGTAGGAGTGGTTGTTATAATTACATTGGTATTGTAAAAGCCGCGTTCCCGGTATTTATTAACAATATAATTTTTTGTGGTGGTGAGTAAGTTCTTGGTAATCTTTGTGCCGGCAACTAGGTTATTGTCTTTAATAATTTCTTTCACTTGTCCTTTTCGGACCCCATCTATGGTAATCTCTCCAAGTTTTGGCAATTCAACAATATACAATTCGAGGTCAACTAATTCGCCTTCGATATTGGTCACATAAAAAGCGATATCGCTAAAAAGATTTTGTTCCCAAATCTTTTTAGTGATGCTACTTAACTTTTCTCCGGGAATATAAATTTGATCACCTTCCTTTAGTCCGGTAAAGGCGATTACAGTATTTTCATTGAAACTTTGCGCACCGGTAACCGTGATGCTATTGATGGTGTATTTGATACCACTGTCAAGCTCTTTTCTTTGCGCGTTCCCCTGTAAAACTGAAAAAATCGCAATACTTATAAAAAATAAAAGTTTACGATAAATAGCGGGTGAGGTCTTATGGGTTAAGTTGTTCGCTCGTCTTTCCAAATCTTCGTTCTCTGTTTTGATAATCTAATATAGCTTCAAAAAGATGGTCTTTTCTATAATCCGGCCAAAGGGTATCTGTAAAATACAATTCAGCATAAGCGATTTGCCATAATAAAAAATTACTAATTCTTTGTTCGCCACTGGTTCTTATTAATAAGTCAACATCAGGCAAGTCACGGGTGTAAAGATGATTATTAATAACTGATTCATCAATATCCGACGGCGAAATTAGGTTATTTTTAACTTTGACACTAATCTCTTTAATAGTTTTTGTGATTTCTTCTCTAGCTCCATAACTCAAGGCTAATGTCAAGGTCATGTGTGGGTTAGATTTTGTTTGTTCCATCACGTCCATAAGTTCTTGGTAAGCCTTTTTTGGCAAGGCCTCTAGATTTCCAATGGCGTTTAATCTAATTTTATTCTTCTGAAGCGTATTGATTTCCTTTTTCAATGAGGAAACCAATAATTTCATCAAGGTTTTTACTTCCGATTTTGGCCGATTCCAATTTTCCGTTGAAAATGCATAAAGGGTAAGAAAAGGAATCGGTAATTCTGCACACGCTTCCACCACTTCATGAACGGCTTCGGTCCCATTTTCATGACCAAAAGATCTGAAGAAGCCTTGTTTTTTTGCCCATCGACCATTTCCATCCATAATTACTGCCAGGTGCCTGGGTAATTTGGAACGGTCTATGTGGTCAACTAGGTTCATACTAAAAATTACAGTAACAAGGTTTTCTTCCGAAGGCATACGTTAGAGTGACCCCTGTAAAAACATACCAATCGTTACTATTGGTGTTTCCGAACATAAGCCCGGGTTCATTCGCAAGATCTCCTACTGGATTACTTCCATCAAGGGCATCGGTAAAAGTATATCTGACTCCTAATTCAAACCCAAGAACAAATTGCGTTCCTAAGGAGGTTTTAAGTCCTATTACCATGGGGATTGCCACACTTCCGGCAGTATCATAATCGGTGATCACTCCATTGGCTCTTCGATACAAGGATTTGTAGCTGAAATACGTCAATCCTGTATATAAATAAGGCGTTGTTTGCGGATATCCCGAATGCAAACTAAATTCCCAAAAGGTAAATTCTAGTCCCGCTGAAAGTTCGAGAATTGAATTTTCAAATGAATATCCTCGTTGTTTTCGCCGTTCCTCGGGAGAATCGGCGTCGTCACCGCTTATATCGGAAACAATAACGCTCGCTCGAAATGAGTGCCGCTCGCTTCGGTTCCATTTGAAGATGCCTCCAAAAGCTACATTATTGGGTGCAATGTAGGTTGTTTTACCTACATCACCAATATAGTTTGAGCCTCCAAGAAACCCACCAATTTCAAATGTTTGTGAATGTCCCCAAAAAGAGCAAGCTACAAGAAAAAATACCGTTGCAAAGTGCCTCATATACCTTAAAAGTTTGCAAATATAACAATTAACTTTGCTTCACCATAGTTTAAGCAAATTAGTCATGTGTAAAAACAAGATTTAAGGTATTTTATTGTCTAATTTCTTTTATCCTCTCCCCAAAGTAATTTTTCCCTCAAGGTTTTTATAAATGTTGCGTCTTCAGTCTGCACCATTTTTATTGTGAATGGGGCTTTTTTTATGGTAATCTCCGTGTCGTTCTTTAAGGTGGCTATCCTAGAATCTAAGGAAATAAGAAAATGATCTTCCCGACCGGAAACCTTTAAGGTAACCTCCTCATGGTTAGGAATTACAAGGGGTCTTGCCGTTAAATTATGTGGAGCAATGGGTGTGATCACCATACTCTGAGCCAGGGGATGTATTACAGGCCCGCCACAACTTAATGAATAACCGGTTGATCCGGTAGGGGTCGCGATGATAAGTCCGTCACTCCAATACGAATTTAAATACTCCCCATTAATCCAAGTATCCACTTTAATCATGGAGGTAGTGTTTTTGCGATTAACCGCAATTTCATTCAACGCAAAATGAAGAGGACCTAGATCTCCATGATCCGGATTGGTCTCAATCGACAGTAATGAACGTTCAGAAATAGTAAAACGCCCATTCATAATTTGTTCTAGACTCTCGGTAATCCTTTCTTTCTGAATGGTTGCCAGAAAACCTAAGCGTCCGGTATTTATTCCTATAATTGGAATTCCTAAATCCCCAACATAGGTTACAGATTTTAATAAGGTGCCATCCCCGCCAATACTTATGAAGAAATCGTAAGTGGCATCTAGGGTAATGAAGGTTGCTATGCTGCTCATTGGAGTAGAAATACCTTCATGTTGTTCGATGATCTTTAAAAACTCCGATTCAATATGAACTTCTGCACCATTTTTACGCAACACATCCAGGATAAGTTGAATATACTTTTCCGAATCCTGATGGTAAAACTGACCGTAAATGCCGACTTTCATTTTAAATATTGAGGTATTTATCTAAATATTCTGAACGCTCTTTGAGCTCTTCTTGCAATCGATCTTCGTCGTGTTCTGAAACTACATTATAGCCGTACCTTCTAAAAGTTTGTGCAATGGAGTTCATGCCCGAATGCCCAATTTTAATCGTGGCTTGGGTAATATCATTTTCGATTTTTGAAATAAAGGTTCCTAGTACCTTGCCGTCGTTCGATTCTACGATTTGGCATATCTCACTAAACGAATAATCGTGGCTACCTTTTTCAACCACAATGATCGCCCCCGCCTCATTTAAAAAAGGGGTGTGATTGAAGAGGTCCATAATATCACTTAACTCATAATACCCCAAATAGTGGTTTGTAACGTCAAGCACAGGCATGATGTTGCTGGATTTTAATGCAAAAGCTTCCAAAATATCTAGCCAGTTGGTACTTTCTTTCACATACATGGGTTCTAATGCATAGCTTACCTCTTCAAGCTTTTTTTCACCATCAAAACAATGGGCATCGGTTTCAGAAATGCATCCCACATAAACGTCGTTCTTTACCACGGGGATATGCGAATAGGTAAGTTGATTAAAGGTGTTCTTTACTTCACTCATCGAGGCAGTAATATCGAACGGTTTGATGTCGTTTATGATGTAACTAAGAGTGTCCACAATCGATTTTTTATGCAAATTACTTAAAATTACTGTGCTAAACCGGACTTCAACTTTGTATTTTTGTGGGAGAAGAATCCGCTATGACAAAATTAAGTGTAAATATTAACAAAATAGCCACCTTACGGAATGCACGTGGTGGAAATATGCCGAATGTTGTAAATGTTGCTCGAGATGTGCAAAAGTTCGGCGCGCAAGGAGTTACGATACACCCTCGACCGGATGAGCGACATATTAGGTATCAAGATGCTTACGATTTAAAATCGGTTGTTCACACTGAATACAACATTGAGGGAAATCCATTCGACAAGTTTTTAGATTTGGTTTTGGAGATCAAGCCCACACAAGTAACGTTAGTTCCGGATGCCGAAAATGCAATTACCTCCAATGCCGGATGGGATACAGTAAAACATCGAGATTTTTTAAGGGAAGTAATTGCTGAATGCAAGAGAAACAATATTCGCACGTCTATTTTTGTAGATCCTAACCTTGCTATGATTGAAGGGGCTGCAGAGACGGGAACGGATCGCATTGAATTGTATACCGAAGCTTTTGCGCATGAATTTAGCCTCGGGAATTTGAAAGCAGTTTTGCCGTACACCCAATGTGCAATAAAAGCCGATGAATTGGGGCTAGGAATTAACGCGGGGCATGATCTTTCACTGGAAAATATAAAGTTCTTCAAAGACGAAGTGCCACATTTACTCGAAGTATCTATAGGACATGCGCTTATTTGTGAAGCAATTTACCAAGGCTTAGAACATGTGATTCAACAATACTTAAAGAAATTGGCTTAATGAAGTTGCATTCTCAAATTATGGGGGATGGTTCCCCTTTTGTTATTCTTCATGGTTTTTTGGGCATGGGGGACAATTGGAAAACCTTAGGAAATCGATTTGCTGATGAGGGATTTCAAGTGCATTTGGTGGATCAAAGAAACCACGGAAGAAGCTTCCATGACGAGCAATTTAACTATGAAGTAATGGCAGAGGATCTTCTTGGCTACCTCGAAGCTGAAGGAATTGATCAAATAATGCTACTTGGACATTCTATGGGCGGCAAGACCGCTATGGAATTCGCTACCCGCTACCCGGAAAAAGTTGTCGCCTTGATGGTTGCCGATATTGCCCCAAAAGCCTACCCGCAACACCATCAGGACATCTTAAAAGGACTTTCCTCTCTCGATTTTTCAAATTTAGACAGTCGTGGTGCTGCCGATGAAGCCCTGTCGACGTACGTTAGTCATTTTGGCACTCGACAATTTCTTCTGAAGAACCTCTATTGGGAGTCTAAAGGTCGGTTAGGACTTAGAATTAATCTTCCTGTCCTTATCGAAAATATTGAAGAAGTCGGGAAGCCTATTTCTGAAGATGCTCTTTACGAAGGGCCGACACTTTTTGTAAAAGGAGCGAAGTCCGGTTACATTCAAGCCTTAGACGAATTACTTATTTCTAAACATTTTCCAAAAGCAGAAATCGCGACTATTCCAAAGGCAGGCCATTGGCTTCACGCAGATAATCCGGACGATTTTTTTGATGAAATTTTGGGCTTTCTAAGTCGTTTTGCCGAACTTTAAAGTTTAATAAACCTTAATATGAAAACTCTCCTAAAATTATTGTTAACAGCAGTTGCTGTTATGGTGTTGGCGTATGTATTGCCCGGTGTCACAGTAGCTAGTTTTTGGGCGGCAGTAATTGTCGCGGTGGTACTCGGAATTTTACGTGTGATCGTAAAACCCATTCTTGTATTTCTCACCTTTCCCATAACCCTAGTGACCTTAGGGTTGTTTCTATTGGTCATCAATGCGTGCATCATCATGATGGCCGATTATTTTATCAACGGATTCAAGGTTGACGGATTTTGGTGGGCACTTGCATTTAGCTTGGCTTTGTCCTTCTTGCAAACAATTTTATACTCCATGATTGAAAAAGACAAAGCGTAAGGTCAATCCTATATAAGAAAGCTTGTCGGGTTGCAAGAAAAATACTAATTTTGCACCCAATTTTTAAGGGTTTAACCAAATGAATATCACAAAGAAAGACATCGACAGTTTAAATGCTGTGCTTACTGTTGAAATTACAAAAGACGACTACGCGAATAACGTAACCAAGGTTCTTGATAACTACCGTAAAACGGCAAACATTCCCGGCTTTAGAAAAGGTCAAATTCCAATGGGAATGGTAAAGAAGCAATTTGGAAAAGCAGTCTTGGTTGAAGAGGTGAACAAACTTCTTCAAGATAATTTACACAAATACCTTACGGAAGAAAAATTGGATGTTCTTGGAAACCCACTTCCTAAGAATGAAGCATCGATCGATTGGAATACAGACGATTTTAAATTTGAATTCGATTTAGGATTGGCTCCCGATTTTAAAGTGGATATTCAAAAGAAAGCCACGACGCATTACAAAATCGTAGCCGATAAAGAAATGGTTGACAATCAAGTGAAAACCATTCGCAAGCAATACGGAAAATTGATCAACAAACAAGATGTTGCCAAAGGGGATGAAATTACGGGAACCTTTACTTCTTCAGAAAAGGAGATCGAAAAGAAAACTACTCTCTCATTGGAAGATATCAAAGGGAAAAAGCAATTGGACGCGCTTGTGGGTAGCAAGGTGGGTGATGTAGTTACCTTAAAAACAAAAGGCCTTTTCAAGGACGATCATGACAACCAAAAATACCTTGGTGTATCGCATGACGATGCCCACGGACTTGATATTGAAGTCAATTTCGCCATTGAAGAAGTAAATACCAGAGAAATGGCTGAAATGAACCAAGAGTTTTTCGATAAATTGTTCGGGGAAGGTGTGGTAACTTCTGAAAAGGAACTAAAAGAAAAGATCAAAGAAGATGCGGAGCGTCAATTTGCACAACAAAGTGATCAGAAACTACTAAACGATGTAGTGGAAACTTTAATTGAAAACACCAAATTTGATCTTCCTGCCGACTTCCTTAAACGTTGGATCCGATCTACCGGAGAAGGTAAGATGACAGAAGAAGAAGCGATTGCCGAATACGAGCGCAGTGAAAAAGGCTTGAGATACCAATTGATTGAAGGAAAACTTCGTGAAGCGAATGAATCACTTCAAATTACTTTTGATGAGCTTAATAACTTTGCAAAAGGAATGATAAGAAGTCAGATGGCACAATACGGTCATATGAATGCAACCGACGAAGAAGTAGAAGGTATTGTAGCGCGTATTATGGGCAATGAAGAGGAAGTTCGAAGATTGAGTGAGCAGTTAAATACTAATAAATTGCTTCAGTTTTTTAAGGAAAACGCAAAACTGAAGACTAAAGAAGTAAATTACGATGAATTCATTAAGGAAGCTTACGCCTAATTCAGCGATAAAATAAGTATATTTAGGGCGTTGAATGAATTGATTCAACGCCTTTTTTTATTTCTCTAAAAAATGTTTCAAATTATATGAACTACGAAAAAGAATTTAAAGACTTCGCTACCAAAGATCAAGGGATAAGCAGTACGTATTACGAAAAGATTGTAAGCAGTATGTACCCTGTAAACCTTACTCCGAACATCATTGAAGAGCGACAAATGAACATTGCCATCTTCGATGTATTTTCTCGATTAATGATGGATCGAATTATTTTTCTTGGCACCGGTATCAACGATCAGGTTGCCAATATTGTTCAAGCACAGTTATTATTCCTAGAAAGTGTAGATGCTTCAAAGGACATTCAAATTTATATCAATTCACCGGGTGGTAGTGTTTATGCCGGATTGGGGATTTACGATACCATGCAATTTATCAAGCCGGATGTTGCTACCATCTGTACTGGTATGGCAGCTTCTATGGCCGCTGTTTTGTTATGTGCCGGTGAAAAAGGAAAGCGAAGTGGTTTGACACATTCGCGCGTAATGATTCATCAACCAATGGGAGGTGCTCAAGGACAAGCAAGTGATATCGAAATTACGGCGAAAGAAATTTTGACCTTGCGCGACGAATTGTACGCTATTATTGCGAATCATTCCGGTCAGACTGTTGAAAAAGTATATGAGGACAGTGATCGTGATTATTGGATGAAAGCAGATAAGGCATTAGAATACGGTATGATCGACGAGATCTTGAGCCGAACAAAATAAAAAAGGAACGTATGTCGAAAGAAGAACTTGAATGTTCGTTTTGTGGTCGTAAAAAGGCAGATACCAGTTTGCTTATAGCGGGATTGGATGCGCATATTTGCGATCGATGCATAGAGCAAGCCCATGGCATTGTAATGGAGGAGGCTTTGCATACAGGCAACAATGAGCTTTCGAAGGAAATGATGTTAAAAAAGCCAAAGGCGATTAAGACCTTTTTGGACGATTATATCATTGGGCAGGACCAGACAAAAAAGGTGATGTCGGTGGCAGTATACAATCACTATAAACGTTTGTTGCAGCCAAAAAGTGACGACGATGTGGAAATTCAAAAGAGTAACATTGTAATTGTTGGGCAAACCGGAACAGGAAAAACCTTAATTGCCAAAACCATTGCAAGAATGTTGAATGTTCCATTGGCTATTGTTGATGCGACTGTACTTACGGAGGCGGGTTATGTAGGAGAAGATGTTGAAAGTATCTTAACACGATTGCTTCAAGCAGCCGATTACAACTTGGAGAAGGCACAAAATGGTATTGTTTTTATTGATGAAATCGATAAGATTGCCCGAAAAAGTGATAATCCAAGCATCACCAGAGATGTGAGTGGAGAAGGGGTACAACAAGCTTTGTTGAAACTTTTAGAAGGAACCACGGTAAATGTGCCGCCTAAGGGAGGTAGAAAACATCCCGATCAAAAGTTTATTGAAGTTAATACAGAGAACATCTTATTTATTGCAGGTGGAGCCTTTGATGGGATTGAACGACATATCTCAAAACGTTTGAACATGCAAGCGGTTGGATTTAGCGCTTCAAAGAATGACGGTGGCGTTCAAAAAGACAATTTGTTGAGGTATATCATCCCAAGGGATTTAAAGGATTTTGGATTGATACCAGAAATTATCGGAAGATTACCGGTGTTGGCTTATATGAATCCTTTGGATAAAGGTACGCTACGAGCGATCCTTACAGAACCTAAAAATGCAATCATCAAACAATATAAGAAGTTGTTTGAAATGGATGATATCGATTTTGTGATTACTGAAGAAGCATTGGATTATATTGTAGATCAAGCCATCGAATACAAACTCGGTGCTCGAGGATTGCGATCCCTATGCGAAGCAGTGCTTACCGATGCCATGTTTGAATTGCCCGGCACCGATGATCATGAGATTCATGTGACTCAAGAGTATGCACAAGAAAAGTTGAGTAAATCAACGATTAAGAAATTAAAAGCGGTCTCTTAAATAAAAAAACCCTCACTTGGTGAGGGTTTTTTTGTAGATTAAGTCAGTTAGATTAATCCGTTGCGATAGCTGTTTTATTGCATTCGAATAAAACTTTCTGCAGCAACAATTCTTTTTTGTTTTTTAATGTGTATCCGGCTAATTCAGCTTCCTTTTTAGATTCGGAAACAGTAGATGCACATGAAACAAAACTCGCACTTATAATAACAATAAATAATACTCTTATATTCTTCATTACAGCCCCAATTGTAATTTAATACTACAAACATAATCTGTAAGAAAAGTACTACCAAAACAATTAGTTGAATGAAGAGAAAAACTCGATGAAGTGTGTAATTAGATCAAAAAAAGGTTTTTTTTCTTCAATCTAAAGCCCATTATTTTGGTTCATCTCTAAAAGTTCTTCAATAAATTCTCGGGTGTTGGACAACCTAGGAACCTTGTGTTGACCGCCAAGCTTATCGTTTATTTTTAGCCAATCGTAAAAAAGGTTTTCTCTTGCGGCGTGTATTCTTGGAGCATTTAAGGTAGTGTTGTTGTGCCGTTTGGCTTCATAGTCGCTATTTACCTCTTTTAAGGAGGTGTCCAAGACTTTGCTAAATTCTGAAAAATTACGCGGCGGAGTTTTGAATTCGATAACCCACTCATGGGCACCTTTACTTTTACCTTCCATAAAAATGGGTCCGGCGGTATAATCTAAAATTTCAGATTCGGTGAGCTGTGTTGCTTTTCGCAAGGCGGCCTCCGCATTTTCTATAATGAGTTCTTCCCCAAACACATTGATATGGTGTTTTGTGCGCCCACTTACCTTCACGCGATAGGGGTTTACACTGGTAAAACGAACAGTATCGCCAATCTTATACCGCCATAATCCCGCATTTGTTGTTATGATGATTGCATAATTTTTTCCAACCTCTACGTCACTCAGAGGGATCACTTTCTCGGAGACAGTGCCATAGGTGTCCATAGGGATGAATTCATAGAAAATCCCATAATCTAACATGAGGAGTAATTCTTTGCTATCGTTGTGATCTTGAATTGCGAAAAACCCCTCGGACGCATTGTAAATTTCGTAATACCTGAAATCACTTCTCGGCAATAATTTTTGGTATTGATCGCGGTAAGGATCAAAATTTACTCCACCGTGAAAATAAACTTCCAAGCTTGGCCAAATTTCCAATAAATGCTCTTTTTCGGTGGTTTCCATGACTTTATTCATTAAAACCAACATCCATGAGGGAACTCCCGCCAGGCTACTTACCTTTTCCTTAATGGTTTCGTCTACAATTGCTTGTAATTTGATTTCCCAATCGGACATAAGGGAAACTTCGTTGCTTGGTGTACTGCTAAATTCAGCCCAAAAAGGCATATTGTCGATTAGGATCGCTGAAAGGTCGCCAAAGGCAGTACCATTTTCTTTGTAAAGTTCCTTACTGCCTCCTAATCTTAGGCTTTTTCCAACAAAGAGTTGCGATTCAGGATTGTTGTGTAAATAAATACACAGTAAATCCTTGCTTGCGGCATAGTGGCAGTTCTCAAGAGAATCTTGGCTTACCGGAATAAATTTACTTTTTGCGTTCGTAGTGCCGCTGGATTTGGCGAACCATTTAATAGGTGTTGGCCAGAAGATGTTCGTTTCGCCTTTGCGAGCACGTTCAATTTGAGGTTCAATTTCTTCGTAGGTAGTTATCGGAATACGCTCCGCAAAGGTTTTATAATCAGTAATAGTTGCAAAATCGCAAGCTCTCCCTATTTCGGTACTTTTTGCTTTTTGAAGAAGATTAAATAGCAGCTCCTGTTGCACCTCATTAGGGTACTTTAAAAAGAGCTCAATTTGATGAAGTCTTTTTTTAAGAATCCAGGAAGCGATTGAATTTACAATGGGAATTGGCATATTTTACCCTATCTTTAAGTCCTAAAAATAGTCATTTTTTATATGCAGTTTGAAGGAGTTCTCACAAAAATGGAAACCGAATATGGTTCTCCAATTCAATATTACCTTTTATTGGAGCATAACTTTATCAATGTAAATCAGTTATTAAATAAAACGGTCTCCATAACTTTTTTAAGATACCAATGCCTCCAATGTGGTTTGGATAAACCTATTTTTCGCATGGGGTTCTGTAAAAACTGTTTTTTTGAAGTCCCTCAAGCAGCAGATTGGGTGATTCACCCCGAATTAAGCAAGGCGCATTTAGATCAAGAAGACCGCGATCTGGAATTTGAAAAAAGGGTGCAATTACAACCTCATGTGGTCTATTTGGCCAACAGCAGTAGTGTGAAAGTGGGTGTTACTCGCAAAAATCAAATCCCTACGCGATGGATCGACCAAGGGGCACATGAAGCAATCGAGATCGTCGAAGTTCCGAATCGTTATTTGGCGGGAATTACTGAGGTTGCATTGAAAGACCATGTAAGTGATAAGACCAATTGGCGTACCATGTTGAAAAATGAAATTGAGGATGAAGATTTGGTAGCATGGCGAGGAAAATTAAAAGAATACATTCCTAAAGAAGCGAAGGAATATTTCATTGAAAACAATCAAGAGACGCATCTTGAATTTCCGGTGTTGCAATATCCTCATAAACCAAAAAGTTTAAATCTGGACAAAACACCAAATTTTTCAGGAGTTTTAAAAGGAATTAAGGGGCAATACCTCATTTTTGAAGATGAAACGGTTTTCAACGTACGAAGTAACGAAGGTTATGTAGTTGGGATTGATATTTTAGGGTAAATCAAGTTCTTCGGCTTCTGCTAAACCAAATCGTTTCCGCAGTAAATACACTGCTAAATAAAGAAAAGGTGTGTCTAATGCAGCAATCAATACTTTAAATAAGAACCCACCCAACAATAAACCCCCAAACAATTCCCATTCAATTTTTCCAAAACTGCACAGTAAGAACAATACAGTTAATGTGTCAATAAATTGTGAAGTAAAGGTGGAGAAGTTATTCCTTAGCCATAAATGTTTGCCTTTGGTGACGCGTTTCCAAAAATGAAAAATCTGAATGTCCACATACTGTGCAAAGAGATAGGCCATCATCGAAGCAAAGACGGCAATGGCGGTCGCTCCAAATACTTTGGAGAATAGAGGGTCGTCAATCGGGCTCCAAGCAGTAGCCGGGACAGCATCAGAAACATACACGATGATGAGGGAAAAGAAGGAGGCAAAAATCCCAGTAGTGACTACCTGATTCGCTTTCTTTTTCCCATAAACTTCACTAATAATATCGGTAATTAAAAAAGTAATAGGATAGGGTAGGATTCCAACTGATATTTCAAACGTATAGAGTCCAAAAAAATCCCAATAAAAGAATTTTTGAAAGATCAAATTGGAAACCACCAACGAGCAAATAAACAAGGCGGCCAAGATTAAATAGATTCGATAAGCGACGGCGGCGTTGGATTTGTTCAAGGAGGTAATTTTTTCCGTTTATAGTGCGCTTTTGATAGCCTTTGATTATTTTCGTTCTTCGTAAAAGTACTATTTTATCTATCCACTTCAAAACATATATATTTCTCTTGGGAGTAATTTGGGAAACAAGTTTGAGCACTTGCAAAAGGCCATTACGCTTATTTTTGAACAGGTTGGGAGTGTCGAAAAAATATCGTCCGTTTACCAAACTCCCGCGATGGGATTTGAAGGAGATGATTTTTTAAATTGCGTTTTGTGGATTAAGAGTACCATGCAGCCTCAGGACGTTCTGGAGGAAATACTTTCAATTGAAAAATCCATGGGAAGGGTGCGTAACAGTAAACAGGGTTACGCCTCCCGAGTAATCGATATCGATATTTTATTTATCGACCAGCTACAAATTAAGACAGATCGATTAATTGTTCCCCACCCCGAAATTGCCCATCGAAAATTTGTGTTGCAACCCATGGCTGAGGTTGATGCCCATTTTCAACACCCTTCACTTAAAAAGAATATGGTGTGGATGTTGGCAAAAACGGAAGATCAAAGTCAGCCGATAAAAATTTCAAAATGGCTGCGCAATCCTGGGAAAGACCTCGCTAGACATCAGTATAATTATATTGCCATCGAAGGGAATATTGGTGCTGGAAAAACAAGCTTGGCCGAACAAATGGCGGCCGATTTTAATGCGAAGCTTATACTAGAACGATTTTTGGAGAATCCTTTTTTACCTAAGTTCTATATGGAACCGGGGCGCTATGCATTTCCACTTGAAATGTCGTTTTTGGCAGATCGGTACCAGCAGTTGATTGAAAACATCACCCAATTTGATCTTTTTAAAGATTTTGTAGTAGCCGACTACGACCTTTATAAATCGATGATTTTTGCCAAGATTACCTTAACCGAGGAAGAATTCGCTCTTTATAAAAAGTTGTTTCATTTAATGCATAAAGAGCTCCCTAAGCCCGATTTATATGTCTATTTGCATCAAACTACGGAACGCCTGATTGAGAACATTCAGCAAAGAGGGCGCTCCTTTGAGCAAAATATCGAAGCAGATTATTTGAATAAAATCAACGAAGGCTATTTGGATTATATAAAAAATCAACACACAGGGAATATTAAAATTATTGATATTTCCGGGAAAGACTTTTTAAAAAACAGAGGAGATTACCTCGCATTACTTCGCGAAATCCTTAGTTGATTTCTTCATTGAAGTTTCTAAAAACCTCCCATAATACTACCCCTGCACTTACCGAGATATTAAGAGAATGCTTCGTCCCATATTGAGGGATTTCAACCACCATGTCACTGGCAGAAACAACGGACTGTTGTACTCCTTTTACTTCATTGCCAAAGATTAAAGCATATTTTGAACCGGTTTCAATGGATACATTGGCAAGGGATGTCGAGCCTTCAGCCTGTTCAATGGCCAAAATTTTATATCCTTGAGACTTTAATTGGGCAATCAGCTCCAGTGTGTCTGAGGCATATTCCCAATCCACACTTTCGGTTGCGCCAAGCGCAGTTTTGGTGATGTCTTTGTGAGGAGGTGTCGCCGTGATTCCACACAACATAATTTTTTCGATTAAAAAGGCGTCGGCAGTTCGAAAAACGGACCCTATATTGTTTAAACTTCTTATGTTGTCCAATACCACCACAACAGGAATCTTACGAACCTTTTTAAAGTCGTCCGGGCTTAATCGCTCCAGTTCGCTGTTCTTTAATTTTCTGTGTTTCATAAGTACGATGGCAAAGGTAGTATTTTGTAACTTTTTGGAAGGGCTTTTACGTGTTATATGGCTTCAAAACTGTGAAAAACTTTAGAAAACTTGTCGCTTTAAATTTTCCTAAAAATAGGATTAATACCTACATTCGTGTTCATCCGAATACAGCAACGAATGGCCAAAAAAGAAACCCCTTTAATGAAGCAATACAACACCATCAAGGCGAAGTACCCTGATGCGTTGCTTTTATTTCGGGTGGGGGATTTTTACGAGACTTTTGGGTCCGATGCCGTTCGCGCTGCCAAGATACTAAACATCACTTTAACGTCAAGAAACAATGGCGGGGATCAAACAGAATTAGCGGGATTTCCGCACCATTCTTTAAATACCTATTTGCCAAAATTAGTCATGGCGGGATGCCGGGTTGCGATTTGCGACCAGTTGGAAGATCCTAAGCAAACCAAAACAATCGTAAAGCGAGGAGTGACAGAATTAGTAACTCCCGGAGTGGCCTTGAACGATGATATACTGCAAAGCACTTCGAATAATTTTTTAGCGGCTATTTATATGGGGAAAAGTCAGGCAGGCGTTGCCTTTCTTGATGTATCCACCGGTGAATTTCTCACCTCGGAAGGGTCGATTGAATATGTCGACAAATTGTTGCAAAATTTCAGTCCGAGTGAAATTCTTTTCAGCAAGCCCAAACGCAAATTAATGACGGATCATTTTGGAAACGATTTCCATGTGTTTCATCTCGAAGATTGGGTTTTTCAAATGGATTATGCTAAAGAGACGTTGAACAAGCATTTTGAAACCAAAAGTTTAAAAGGTTTTGGGATTGATCACTTTGAAGAAGGGGTGATTGCGGCGGGAGCGGTTCTATATTACTTGAGTGAAACCCAACACAACAAATTAAAGCACATCACAAAAATTTCAAGACTTGCCGAAGACGCTTATGTTTGGATGGATCGCTTTACCATTCGAAACCTTGAACTTTACCAGGGTCAAGCTGCGAATTCGGTAACCTTGTTGGATGTGATTGACAAGACAATTTCACCCATGGGAGGAAGGCTGCTCAAGCGTTGGTTGGCACTTCCTTTAAAACAAGCCGATCAAATTGTTCGAAGGCATGAAGTGGTGAGTTATTTTCTAGATCAAGGAGCCTTGCATGAAAAAGTTCAGAAATACATTCGTCGTATTGGTGATTTAGAAAGGCTTATTTCGAAAATAGCAACCGGAAAAATAAATCCCAGGGAAGTAGTTCAGCTTAAAAATTCGTTGGAGGCAGTGGGTCCTATCAAAGCATTGGCTTTAGAGTCCGAAAACGAATCCCTTCAATTATTGGGGGAACAGATACAAGAATGCGAAGCCTTGCGGAATCGTATTAAAGAGACCTTAAATGAGGAAGCTCCCGTGAATATATTGAAGGGAAAAGCAATTGCAAAGGGAGTGAGTTCGGAATTGGATGAACTACGCAGTATTGCCAAAGGGGGAAAAGACTATCTCGGGGCTATGTTGGAGCGCGAGCAAGAGCGCACCGGGATTAGTTCCTTAAAAATTGCCTCGAACAATGTTTTTGGCTATTACATTGAAGTTCGAAATACGCACAAAGACAAGGTTCCTGAAGAATGGATTCGCAAGCAGACACTTGTGAATGCAGAGCGTTATATCACGGAAGAACTAAAGGAATACGAGCAAAAAATATTGGGTGCGGAAGAACGTATCATGGCTTTAGAGCAGGAGTTGTTTGCAAAACTCATCGAATGGATTTTACCATTTGTGGGGCCAGTACAGCAAACGGCTCAGAGTATTGCGCAATTGGATTGTTTGGCTTCATTTGCTACCCTGGCGAAGGAAGAGCATTATACAAGACCGCTTTTGGACGATAGTTTTGATTTGGACATCAAAGAAGGGCGTCATCCTGTGATTGAAAAACAATTGCCGGAAGATGTTCCCTATATCGCCAACGACGTTTTTTTAGATCGCGAGAATCAGCAAATCATTATGATTACCGGTCCTAACATGAGTGGTAAAAGTGCTATCTTAAGGCAGACTGCGCTCATTGTCTTGTTGGCCCAAATGGGAAGTTTTGTCCCGGCAAAAGCTGTTCGAATGGGTTGCGTAGATAAAATATTTACGAGGGTAGGTGCCAGTGATAATATTTCGATGGGTGAATCCACTTTTATGGTTGAAATGAATGAAACCGCGAGTATCTTGAACAACCTTTCAGATCGAAGTTTGGTGTTGTTGGATGAAATAGGAAGAGGAACCAGCACTTACGATGGGATTTCTATTGCTTGGGCTATTAGCGAATACTTGCATGAACATCCTGGACGCGCGAAGACGCTTTTCGCTACGCATTATCACGAGCTTAATGAAATGACGGAAACGTTTGCTCGCATAAAGAATTACAATGTTTCGGTGAAGGAGTTAAAAGACCATGTGTTGTTTCTTCGGAAATTAGTTCCTGGAGGGTCTCATCACAGTTTTGGAATCCACGTTGCTAAAATGGCAGGAATGCCACCGGCAGTGCTTCAGAGGGCGAATAAAATACTTACGCGTTTAGAGAGATCACATTCATCTGAGGAGCTTTCAGACAAAATGAAAGAACTTTCCAAGGACGAATTACAACTTAGTTTTTTTAAATTGGATGATCCGCTGCTTGAGGAAATCAGGGATGAGATTTTGGAAACCGACATCGATACCCTTACTCCGGTAGAGGCTTTAATGAAGTTAAACGAAATAAAACGGATGCTTCAACGCAATGCATCGGTGCGGTTAAAAAAATAGAATAAAAGGAGCGCATTTTTTAACGAATTATCTTTGTAATTGCAGTAAATATTTTAAATTTGCTCCCGCTTTAGCCATAAAGCTACGTTCCTATTAATCGCGAAAATAGCTCAGTTGGTAGAGCGCCACCTTGCCAAGGTGGAGGTCGCGGGTTCGAATCCCGTTTTTCGCTCAAAGAGCCTGTTAAATTTGGCCTCTTTAGTACCAATCGCAGAAGTGGTGGAATTGGTAGACACGCTGGACTTAAAATCCAGTGAACAGTAATGTTCGTACGGGTTCAAGTCCCGTCTTCTGTACAGATAAGTAGAAAACCGAATCGAGAGATTCGGTTTTTTTGTTTCCTAAAAATCCAAACTGGTTTTTTGTTTTGGCTAGGTTTGTATTGATCCCATTAACGGGGGAGTAGAATGGATTACTTAGAGCTCGTCACTTAAAATTTTTCTAATTTCTAAGTCTACATCTTGTTTCAACCTTAAATTTTCAGGATGGTTTTTGCCTATAATAGAGGATATATAGATTAGAAAAAACAAGATTGGAATGATAACAGGTAGGGAATACCAAAAGTCAAATTCATCGATATATTTGAGTTTATAATTCACTACGCCTGAAAGTTGAAACAAGAAAAGTGTAAATGGAACTAAAATGGCATATTTCCACCAGTTTTGCGAAGTAAGAAACCAAATACCCGTCAGAACTACAAAAATAATTTTAGTAAAAAGTGCGTGCATATAAATTTGAACGCTCCCAAAACCACCTGAATGAATTTGGCCAAAAACGGTATTCCATTTTTGGGAGTCCGCCGGCGCAAATTTGTAAATATAGAAAAGGAAAGGGGTCGCTACTAAAAGTAAAGAAAGTAAAACCCCAATCAATATCTGGGTTTCTCGATTATCCGTTCGGTGGGATTTCGTATTTGTCTTTGTCAATTTGTTGCTCATCATTTGCTAATGATTCAGGTGTACAACTCGCTGTCATAATGAGTGACAGCATTGCTAAAATAAACATAAGTTTTTTCATATTGTAGGAATTTTCTTAAAAATTAGTCAAAGCTAAGATGCAATTATAAAATTCATGCTATTGATTAAAAGTTATGTTTTTTGTACTTTTATCTGATTTATTTGCTTTTAATCGATATTATAACAACAAATATCCTTTTGTTTTTTCAGTTTAGGCCAAAAAAAAACCCTGCAATCGCAGGGTTTGACTTGTTCGCATGGGATTAGTTTCCTTCTCCTTCGATAGCGTTCTCAGCGTTTTCCATTGCTTCACCCGCTTCTGTGCTAAGACTGTCTACTACTTCTTCCATAGACTCCTGAACATCTTCCATTGCATCTTGAGCATCTTCCATTGTTTCTTCAACGGCTTCTTCAGTTTTGGTTTCAGTTTCTCTACAAGAGTAAACAGAAGCTACTAAAGAAAGAGCTGCGAAAGCGATAAATACTTTTTTCATAATAAGATAAGATTAGTAATTAATTTTTCCGATGCAAAACTATATTATTTAATTGACATGTAGCTAAAAAGGCATTTAATTATTTTCATGGAAATATTCCTAAAATAAATTGGAAATATTCCAAAATTTAATAACTTTGATGTATGGAGAAACAACTAGCCATCGAAGCAAAGCGTTTCAAAGAAATTCGCGAACAAAAGCAATTTACCCAACAAGCATTTGCAGAATTACTGGGTGTCAAATCCAGCGCTGCCGATATTGAAAGAGGTAAAACAAAAATATCGGGTGAAGTGGTGATCGCATTGATCGAACACTTTAAAATAAATCCGTTATGGTTATTCGGCAAAAGCAATCGCCAATACATCGATCTTGAACACACCGATGTAAGTCCGAGGGTTATTGCTATAGATGCTCAAGGAAATGACAGTATTTTAATGGTAAACCAGAAAGCGGCTGCCGGATATCCACACAATATACAAGATGTTGATTGGGTAGGTGCGCTGCCGGCCTTTCATTTACCACTCCCTGAATATCGAAATGCAACCTACCGTGGATTTCAAGTGGAAGGGGATAGCATGATGCCTACTATTCGGCCTAAGGAGTGGGTGTTAGGAAAAGCGGTTTCAAGTATTTCGGAAGCTTCAGATCGAAAAATTTTCATTGTGGTACTAAACGATTCCGTTTTGGTGAAAAAACTTCAAAAAATTCCAAATAATGTAAACAAGGTGCGATTAATTTCTCTAAACCCGGAGTATTTGCCTATCGAAGTGGATGTTTCGACCATTCAGGAGTTGTGGCAGGTCAATAGCAAACTCACTTTTGGTATCGAAGAGCCTTCAGAGAGTACATTGCTTAGACAGTTACAACAATCAATGAATGAGTTGAAAGGCCAGATTAATAAATTGAATAGCTAACGTTGGTTTTCATTTTCAGAAACCTTCTTTAAAGATAAGTCTCAACGTATTCCACGATCATTTTAGTAGCTCCCGTATTTTTATTTACAAAATGGCCACAAATCATTCCTGTTTGTTCACGAAACTTCTTTTGATGAACCATTTTATGCATTAATTCGTAACATTCTTGCGCATTCGAAATACTGTATAATCCCGCAAGGTCTTCCAGTTTAATAGCTTCAGGAAATTTAGAAAACTCTTTCCCAACAATGATAGGGACCCCAAAGGTAGCAGGTTCCAAAATGTTGTGAAGTCCTGTAGTGCCCATGGCACCACCAACGTAGGCAATATCGGCATAACTATATAGCTTGGTTAGAATTCCAATGGTATCTACAATTAAAATGTTTGCGGAAGTTAAATCACATTGGTCCTTTTCTGAAAATAATACTGAAGGGCGATTTAATTGATTTCTAAAGCGTTCTATTTGTTTAGCGTTAATATTATGAGGCGCAATGACAAATTTTACATTCTGACTAAGTTCGGATTGGATGGTTTTTAATAATACAACTTCATCCTCCGGCCAAGTGCTTCCGCATACCACACAAAGGGAATCTCCTTTGAATGTTTCCATAAAATCCAGACTATTGTCAAGTTCAATTTGATGTGAAACGCGATCAAAACGCGTGTCGCCACTCACACTTACATTGTTTATTTCAATGCTATGCAATAACTCTTTTGACCTTTCATTTTGAACAAAAAAATGTTGAAAGGCCCCTAAAGACGACCGCATGAAGGAAGCGCTCGGTTTAAAAAAGGGTTGGTCGCTCCTAAAAACCCCGGAAACGAGAAACGTTGGAATGTTGTTTTGTTTTAAAGTATGTAAATAATTAGGCCAAAACTCATACTTCACAAAAAACGCCATAGAGGGATGCACTTTTTCAATAAATAATTTCGCATTCTTTGTGGTGTCTAATGGCAAGTAGGTTACAACGTCGGCGATGGACGTGTTTTTCTTTACTTCATATCCCGAGGGAGAGAAAAAAGTGAGGACTATTTTATATTCCGGTTTGATTTTTTTCAAGGCCTCCATAATAGGGAGTCCCTGTTCAAATTCCCCTAAAGAGGCACAGTGAAACCAGAGGGTTTTGTCTTCCGGGTGAAGTTGTGATTCTAGTTTCTGAAAAACATCTTTTCTGCCCTCAACGAATAATTTCATTTTTGGACTGAAAAACTGTGAGGGCCATAGGAGTCCTTTGCTAAGATTAATCAGTAAATTGTAGAGTCTGTGCTTCATCATATCAGTCCTGCTAAAATACATTTCTTTCGTTAATTGCATTGTGAGCCGTATCCGTTTTTTGTAATTTTGACTAATTTCAGAAAACACTCATGAAAAAAATCCAAATGGTTGACCTAAAGGGTCAATACGAGCAGATCAAAGATCAGGTTGACCGCTCTGTGCTCGATGTGATTGAATCCACCGCATTTATTAATGGTCCTGAGGTCCATTCTTTTCAAAAGGAATTGGAAGATTATCTAGGAGTAAAGCATGTGATACCCTGCGCTAATGGAACCGACGCTCTGCAAATTGCGATGATGGGGCTTGGTCTTCAACCTGGTGACGAGGTAATTACAGCCGATTTTACTTTCGCTGCTACCGTAGAAGTAATTGCGCTCTTAGGACTTACCCCTGTTTTAGTAGATGTTGACCCAATTAATTTCAACATTGATATTTCTGCCATAAAAAGTGCAATAACTTCCAAGACCAAGGCAATTGTTCCGGTACATCTTTTCGGACTGGCGGCCAACATGGATGAAATTATGGAAATTGCCGATGAGCACAATTTATTTGTGATTGAAGACAATGCCCAAGGCATAGGAGCGAACTACACCTCTAAGTCGGGGTTTAAAAAGAAAACCGGGACTATAGGACACGTAGCTTCTACGTCCTTCTTTCCATCGAAGAATTTGGGATGTTATGGAGATGGAGGTGCCATTTTCACGAACGATGATGCATTGGCACATCAAATTCGGGGGATTGTTAATCACGGCATGTACATTCGATACCATCATGATGTAGTGGGAGTAAATTCACGATTGGATTCTATACAAGCGACGATTCTAAGAGCAAAATTGCCTCATTTGGACCGATATAATAAGGCGCGACAAAACGCTGCCAGAAAGTATTCTGCAGCCTTTCAATCGGTGCCAAATATCGTTACGCCTTCAGGAAATTGCTCCGGAAATTCATCCATTTGTGAAACTTGCGATTGCCACGTGTTTCATCAATATACTTTGCGTATTTTAAATGCAGACCGAGATGCATTGGTGGATCACCTTAATCAACAAGGGATTCCATGCGGAGTTTATTACCCGATTCCATTGCATGCGCAAAAAGCCTATGCCGATGAGCGCTATAATGAAGCGGATTTCACCGTAACCAATCAATTGGTGAAAGAAGTGATTTCACTTCCAATGCATACAGAATTGGACGATGAACAGATTCAATTTATAACCAAAACGGTGATTGAGTTCGTAACGCGATAATTCATGAAAAAAATACTGGTAACAGGAGGGTTAGGTTATATAGGTTCTCATACCGTGGTGGAACTACAAGAAGAAGGTTTTGAAGTGGTTGTTATCGACGATTTATCAAATGCTGAAGAATCGGTTCTGCAAAAGATTGAGAAAATCACAGGGGTCTTGCCTGAGTTTGTAAAAATCGATCTAAGAAATAAAGAGTCCGTTGCAACTTTTTTTAAGATGAATCGGGTGGACGGAATTATTCACTTTGCAGCAAGTAAGGCGGTAGGTGAGAGTGTGGAAAATCCTTTATTGTATTACGAAAACAACCTTCATTCATTAATTTACTTGCTTCAAGCATGTAAGGAGCATGGGATTCATCATTTCATTTTTAGTTCGTCATGCACGGTGTATGGAGAGCCCGATACCTTGCCCATTAAAGAATCGGCACCTATTAAACAGGCCATGTCTCCTTATGGTAACACCAAACAAATTGCTGAAGAGATATTAATAGATTGTTGTAAAGCATATTCTTTGAAAACTATTTCGTTGCGTTATTTTAATCCGATTGGTGCGCACGAATCGGCCGAAATTGGGGAGCTTCCAAAGGGAGTGCCACAAAATTTGGTTCCTTTTATAACCCAGACCGCAGTGGGTATGCGAGAAAAGCTTTCCGTTTTTGGAGGGGATTACCCTACTCCGGACGGAAGTTGTATTC
>JAHEMY010000116.1 GCA_024643425.1 Flavobacteriaceae bacterium | reverse complement strand
TCATCATCATTTGTCCTAATACGTTACGTACTTCCACTCCTGTAATTTGCATTGGAGCTTTCACAGTTAGTATATCACGAGTTGGATTAGGGTAAACCGCTAAACCTTCAATCTCTTGATCGTCTGTACCTAAAATACCTTCTACTACAAAAGTTCTAACTTCAGAATATTCACCTTCAGCACAAGCAGTGTTTGCTCTTACGTGCCACCAGTAAGTAGCTCCTTCTGTAAGTCCTAAGATTAAGGCTTCAGTAGTATTTACAGTTCCTGAGAACTGAATCTGACTAAAGTCTTCAGTTCTTGCTAATTGGTAGGTGTAAGAGGTTGCCTCAGGCTCTGGAGTCCACTCAATAGAAATAACGACAGGAAGATCTGTTGCGTTATCTTCAGGAAATACCAAATCAACAAGAGGAGCATCGGTACCTACGATACGTAGAGTTAAGTACAAGTTTACTGATTCTGAAGAACCTTCAGCAGTTACCACGAATGGATAATCTCCTTCAGCCAAACCATCAATTCCATCAACGGTTAAGGTTGTAGAACCTGCTGCAGATAAACTTGCAGGATCAAAACTTCCTGTAGCGCCTGCCGGTAAATCTGAAACAGAAAAATCGATCGTATCAGAGAAACCGTCATTGAAACTTAAGTCAATATCAAAAGTTGCACTTCCATTTGCAGCACATCCTTCTACAATTCCTTGATCAGTAGAAACAGTGAACGATTCTTTATCGATTCCACTTATGATCAAAGAAACCATTTGCGCATCATCAACCAAAGCTCTCGTCTTATGAGAAACCTGGATGATGTATTCTCCTGAAGCTCCAGGAATTTCAATTTTTTCTATATTATCTACAACGTTGTCTCCGGTTGTTGCAGCAGCAGTAGGATTCGCTGGATCAAGCTTCCAAGGGAAGTAGGTGTCACCACCATCCTGAGATACTCGAATATCCAAATCGTTTCTTAAGCTCGGTGTTGAATTGTCCTCTACATTTCCTGGTAAAAGGAATCCTGGAGCATCCGTCCAAGTGATAGAAGCCATAAGATCGTTTACACCATCTGCTTGAACTGTGAATGTATATACATCACCGGGTAACATTTCTTTTTCATAAACTACAGACTCTGAACCATTATTGGTTAGAACAGCAGCCGCTTTTTCAGTATTCATTAATCCCCATCCAAAACGATAATCAGGACCGTCAGTAGTACCTGCTTCATCGGCAGTGTGTAATGCCAAACCTCTTAGGGTTGAACTTAGCATATATTCTCCTGTTAAGTTGTGATAATGTTGTTGTAATAAAATCAAACTACCAGAAACATTTGGTGCAGACATGGAGGTACCGTTATAATTTGCATAACCTGAAGCTCCTACCGAGGAATACATAGCAACTCCTTTCGCAGAAAGATCCGGCTTAATACGCCCGTCGTCTGCTGGTCCCCAACAACTAAATCCAGACATTACTACAGAACCAGGTCCTGTGTAATTTAAAACTTCGTTTACAGCTGCTACTACGATAACGTTCTTAGAAACTCCACGACCTGATAAATAATCATACCCACCATCTCCAGAGTTAAGACCCGATTGACGATCATTTCCTGCAGAAACAACCGGCAAGTAATAAGGAGCATTGTATACGATGTTATCAAAACTACGTGAGTTTGAATCGTAATATCCTAATTGCCATAGATCGACGAATGCGATGTTGTATCCATAAGAGTGGTTTGAAACCAACATACCTCCTGCAGCTGCCCCTACCATTTCACCGGTATCGGCATTAAAGTCCCATGCATTGATGGTAGCCAGAGGAGCCATTCCTTTAGCAGCACCACTAATTACATCACCAGTTCCAATCATGGTTCCAGACACGTGCGTTGAGTGATCACTATTTGATCCAGGATTATCAATTTGGGTTACTCGCTCTTCTAAAAGAGGGTGCGTTGCCGTTACACGACCACCGTCCCAAACTCCTATCATCATATCTTCTCCATTTAGGTCTAATCCGGCAGATCCACCAGAATGAACCCTGTCCGTACGAGTAGTGATTCCTCCTTCTCTGTTGTGCGTAGTATAGTATTTTGGTTGACCATTGTCGAAAACACCTACCAATAAAGCAACTCCGCCATTAGGCATCGCAATGCGTTCTGCCCAACCATTGACCTCAGCCAATTCTAAAGCTCTTTGACGATCGGCGCTAAACTCCATCGTTAGCTCTTCTGCCAACCGACTAAGTTTTTCCTGATCATAATTTTTTGTGATTTCTTGACGCTGAGATAACGTCTGACCAAATACCACAGCCGGTAAAGCGATGAACATGGTCAAAATTAGTACTAGTCTTTTTTTCATGGTAATAATTAAATTTTTATAAGATTTTGCGAAAATAGGTAAAATTAAATGTTTTTAAAAGTCAAGTAGTGGTCTTAACATATAATAAAGGAAGTGATTTTCGTTCGTTTTGCATTTTACAAAAAACCCTATTTTTCCGATAGACTATTTGAAAGACCTATGATTATTAGAATGGGAGTCAATCAATTAAAATTTGAAACCCAGTTTTCGAATTTTAATTTTTTTTTTGTTATTCGTAGAAATTTACTTCTCCGGAACTTAAATCGTACATGGCCCCAATGATTAATATTTCTCCTTTTTCTTCCATTTCTTTCAAAATCACACTCTGACTATGAATATTTTCCATCGCCATTTCGACATTCTTTTTGGAGACTGCATCTACAAATTCCAAATTAGATGAATTTCGCAAACTAGCGTCTTTTGGTTCCTCCACAGCGTAAACCGCCGGTTCAATTTTATTTATCAAGGTAGTAAGGTTACCCATTCTCGCATGATCACAGGCTCCTTTTACCGCCCCACAACTGGTGTGTCCTAAAATTACGACCAATTTGGTTCCGGCTAATTTGCAAGCGAATTCCATGCTTCCCAAAATATCTTGATTAATAAAATTCCCTGCAATTCGGATACTGAATATATCGCCTAAGCCTTGGTCAAAAACCAGCTCGGCCGACACTCGGGAATCAATACAACTTAGAACAGTGGCAAATGGAAATTGTCCTTCTGCAGTGTCGTTCACTTGTTGAAGTAAGTTTCTATTTGCTTTTAAATTATTTTGAAACCTCAAATTCCCTTCTTTCAGGTATTGCAATGCCTTTTCAGGTGTCATTGTCGCTTGTGTTTCTCTAGTATGTGCTTTCATAATATGATGTTTTAATTTCTAAAATTTACTACGTAAATTTTTAGGTAGTTATTGAATGTTGATTTCCTTTGAATAGCATAGAAACTTCAATGATGCTCATTGCTTTTTTTACATCTTCAGCCACTAGATTCACTTTGTTAGGTTCTGAATTAAGGTTCCGATCAATACATAGTAAGTTAATACTATTTTTCAAAAGATACTTGGATAGATTTTTTATTGAATCCTCATTTTGTTCAAATACAAATTCTTCCCTTTCATTATTTGTTTTCTTTGTATTTGCTTCTATCGATTTAGATTTATCCATAAACCTAAACGTTTTAAAGGGTCTTGTTGGCTCCCCTTGTACACCCCAACCATTCAGAAAAGCCGGCGGCTCTGCCCCATTCAAAAGTCCAACAGAAAAAGGTTGGTTGGGCTCAAGGCTTACTTTGTCTGAAACTAAGACAACCGCCCCTTTATAGTGATCCAAAACAAACTGCGTAATCCCATCTCCCAGAAATCCGAATGGCTTTGCCGGTCGTTTTCTCATGAGGACTATATCGGGTTGTTGTTCTTTCAAATAATGATTAATTTCTTGCTTCACATTACCAAAAGAAAAGCGATATTCTATATTCACTTGGTATTCTTTGGAAAAAGAATGAATCATGTCTTGTATTTGAAGATCGGTTTCGCAAAACTCGTCCTTCATTGAACGCAATGCCGAAAACTGATTGTCTGTTTTAACTACGTCTGTTGGTTTTTTTACATAAAATAGTTCGATCTCTCCTTGTGTTGCGCGAGCTACGCTCACCGCACTCTTTAAGGTATTTTTTAAGGAACCATCCAAATCTGACAGTACCGCTATTTTGTTGTTTTTTGCTTCCATAACTACTAACTTAAACTTATTGGTGATTTTGGACGCTCTCTAAAGAACTTGATAAAACTAGAAGGGTTTTCTTCGATTCCTCGCTTAGATACTAGTTTGATATCAATATTTCGCTCCTGGGCTTTAAAAAGAAAATCTTCAAGGATTTCGATAATATCATTATCTAAATACCTGGTTTTCAATAAATCTAATTCCAAATAAGTGTCTCTTGGTAAACTGTCCAATTCTTTCAAGATAGCCCCTTTATTAAAGAAGGTTACTTCTTCAGCCAGTGTCATTTTTATTTTATGCTTCCCATTGCTCTTATCTTCAATATGAAGAAAATGTGAGTTTTGATAGCTTTTCAGAAGTATCACAACAATACCTACTAAAAGACCGAGTCCGATTCCCACTAGCAAGTCGGTAAATACGATTCCAACCACCGTGACAATGTAAGGGACAAATTGCTTCCACCCTAAGGCGTACATTTTTTTGAAAAGTTGTGGCTTTGCCAGTTTGTACCCCACCACAAGAAGAATGGCGGCTAAAACAGACAATGGAATCATGTTTAGCAATTTAGGAATTAGTATGACTGAAATAAGTAATAAAAACCCATGAATAATTGTGGAAAGCTTGGTTCTACCACCCGATTGAATATTTGCTGAACTTCTTACAATTACTTGAGTAATGGGTAACCCACCCACTAAACCAGACAAAATGTTACCGGTACCTTGAGCCAATAATTCTCTATTGGTTGGAGTTACACTTTTATGCGGATCTAATTTGTCGGTTGCTTCTACACATAATAAAGTCTCCAGACTCGCTACTAAAGCAATCGTAAACGCAACTACCCAAACTTGAAGATTCGTTATTGCTGAAAAATTAGGAAAGCTAAATTGATTAATGAATGATGAAGCATCATCAGGCACAGGAACACTTACTAAATGCGATTCGGCTATCGCTAGAGACGCATTAGATTGAGTTAAAACATAAAAAATGATTCCTATAACAACGGCAACCAAGGGTCCTTGAATAATCTTAAAGAACTTGGCTTTCTTGGACAAAACATTATCCCATACCAAAATAATAATCAATCCTATAATCCCAAGCAGCATAGAGCCTAAAATGATATGATCGGAAATGTTTAGAATTGCAGAAAAAGTGTTTTCTCCGGAAACCTCTAAGAAGCTGTCGGCGCCTTCAGGTTCTGCATCATAGCCAAAGAAATGCGGAATTTGTTTTAGGATGATAATAATCCCTATTCCCGTAAGCATTCCTTTTATCACAGATGATGGAAAGTAATAGCCAATTACCCCGGCTTTCAAAAAACCGAATAATATCTGAATTACCCCTCCGAGAACAACCGCTACCAAGAAATTCTGATACCCCCCTAGTTCAGCAATTGCAGTTAAAACAATCGCAGCCAAACCTGCCGCAGGACCGCTTACTCCAATCTTAGAACCACTCAAGGACCCAACGACAATTCCACCAATTATTCCAGCGATTAAACCCGAAAAGAGCGGGGCTCCACTAGCTAAGGCAATTCCTAAACATAAAGGTAGTGCCACAAAAAACACGACAAGACTTGCCGGTAAATCATTTTTTAAATATTTAAACATAACAGTATTAGTTTATTATCCTCTCCTTGAGGATATTCATAAAATTATTTGAATTGAAAACTAAACTGCGCGTTCAGGAGGCGGTAAGGGAATGTCGAAAACAATAGTTTCGGAAGTAGCCCAATAACTGAAATTGGGAATTATTTGATTTTTAGTTTGTAGACTTAACAGCGATGCTTCGTAAAAGAACAAATCCTTTTCGGTTAATTTCTTTAAGGACTCTGAAGTTTTTTCATGTTGTTCTTCTTCATTTGTACCACCCTGCATCACCATTTTATACCAATCCTGTGCGCAAAACGGAGCCACGGTAGGTGCCATTAGGCAGAATACCATGAGAAAAGAGCATAATAATTTGATTGTCCGTTGAGCCATTTGCTAATACAATCTGTAAATATAAAATGCATTTTTTAAATAATGAATTAAGGTATTGTTAAACTTCCCCCCTTTGGTAAATAAAAAAGGGCTTGCCAAACGACAAGCCCTTTCAAGAAAATTATTTTCTTAGTTCTTAATGAAACGCTTGGTTACCGATTGGTTTCCTTGGCTAATTTGAACATTGTAAATTCCTTGAGCCAACGTTGACACATCAAAACTGGCTTCAGTTTCAACATTGTTTTGAACCATGATTACACGACCCTGCATGTCGCTAACAGCGATGTTGTAGATCCCTGCATCTACTCCTCGAAGGTTAAGAACATCACCCGCTGGGTTTGGATACAATGCAAATTCAGAAGCATTAAAATCGTTAGCACTTAAGTCGTTTACAGGAAGAGGAACCATTTCTCCACCCGCTGGTAAAGCCACCCATAAACCAAATCCTGGTCCATCGCTGTTGTTAGAAGGATCCAAGAATCCTGAAGCTACCACAACAATGGCTACACCATCCAATCCTAGGGTTGCTAAAGGAGCATCGTAAGCAATTACGCTAGTGGTTCCGGTTTCTTCACGGATGTCTAAAATGTAGTCTGCAGTTGGTAATTCCAAGTACCCTTGAAATTCTGTATATGATAAATCATCTACAATAGTTCCGGCACCGGCACCTACTTCAACAACATCTACTGTTGGAGCATCTGTTGAACCGTGGTGTACCAAAACATCAGTGTTGGTTCCTACAGTAGCTGCTTCTCTTCCCATGTCGTATACGGCCAATCCGAAAGCAGGTGATGGATTATATCCAGAAGCACTCACAATTCCGTCAGCAACAACCACATAAGTTTCTCCATCAGCTAGAGTCACAGGGAAAGTTGCGATTACATCAGCAGAACTTGTACTATTTCCTGGAGCTATACCAATAACTACTTCAACGTCAGCAGGAAAATCGATGTAAGGAGTTGCATTTCTGAATTCTAAATCAGGCACCCCTAAATCATCATCTAAATAAATATCAACTACCGGCACAGCGGCATCTGCTGAGTTGTGAATAATTTGCACTCTTGCTTGAGAGAACCCAAGTTGCGCAGTTAAAATAATCAAAAAAGGTAAAATTAATTTTTTCATAGTTGTTTTTGTTTAAGGTTAAATAACATCCATTAAACAACCTAACAACTTTAATTACTACCAACCTTAACACCTTTAATAAATTTTTAACATTTTATCTAACTCAAAAAAAGCAATGCAAACCCC
>JAHEMY010000115.1 GCA_024643425.1 Flavobacteriaceae bacterium | reverse complement strand
TGAGACTGCCTTTGCAGGTCCGCCGTCTAATGTTGAAGAAAATAGATGTTTCTTAGAAGATGATTTCGACCGTTGGGGATGGACAAATAATATTACAGTCCAAAGTGAAGAGGCCTATGTATTACCATTGTGGGCAGGAGCTGCGCAGTGTGATACTGGTAAAGGTAACTTGGTTGGTTCAGTATCCATAACTTATTTCAATAATGAAGTAGATGTAGTCTACAATTTGGATGAGGGTTATTCAATGACTGAAGCTCATGTAAATATTGGTTGTGAGAAATACCCAACAGGACCAGGAGGAGAAATCACAGTGGCACCGGGACAGTATAACTTTAATGCGGGTGCATTAGATCACATAAGTAATTATAGTTTGCTTGATGTTCCTGTAATCAATGTAAATCCTGCGCAAGGTATCTGGGTAATCGCTCATGCTGTGGTTTGCGAAAATGTATGTGTACAGTGCATGGATCATCCTGATGTTGAACAAGATGGTAGTGGAACTACTGTAGATTGTGGAAATCAAGTTATTGGTGATCCTAACAACGATGTGAGCCTTGAGTGGAATCTTCCATTCACTACTTACCCTGTTCCATTTGATAGTTATGTAAACGTTGCTTATCAATACGATTACGATACGGATATCAGTATTCAAGTATTCGATGTGAAAGGAATGTTAATTCAAGAAGTTTCTACCTATTACCAAAAAGGAACTCCGGGAGTAACTAAACTAGATCTATCTGCCGTTGAAAATCAGATGTTATTTATAAAAGTAATTACTGATAGAGGCGTAGGAATGAAGAAAGTAATCGCTTCGAACTATCGCGAAAGACCATAATAATTATTAACCAAAGGAAAAGGGCAGCATTCGCTGCCCTTTTTTTATTGAAAAAATTGAGTTGTTCCCGATGCCAAGAAATACCTAGTTAATTCCTAAATTCACCGTAAAAATTGATTCGTGGAAATCTTACTAAAAACGCAACAGGCATTCTTCCAAACCCATGCCACCAAAGACTATCACTTTCGGATGGATCAGCTTCGGACTTTGGAGAACGTTCTAAAACAAAATGAAGAAGGTTTAAAATCGGCCCTAAATAGGGATTTTAGAAAATCTAATTTTGAAGCATATACTACCGAGTTGGCGCTTACCTACAAAGAAATATCGGTCGCAAAGCGAAACCTTCGCTCTTGGATGCAACACCAACGAGTCTCCTCAAACTTGATTAATTTTCCCTCCAAGAGTTTCATAGTTCATGAACCTCTAGGAACTGTGCTTGTTATTGGTCCGTGGAACTATCCAGTATTATTACTCTTAACACCCTTGATCGCAGCCATTGCTGCCGGAAATACCGTAATTCTAAAACCTAGCGAGTTGCCGGAACACACTTCGGCATTTATTAAAAAAATTATTTCAGAGAATTTCCCTGAAGAATACATCGCCGTTGTGGAAGGAGGTGTGGAAACCACAACGAAGCTGTTGGAACTAAAATTCGACAAAATCTTTTTCACTGGTAGTTCGCAAGTTGGTAAAATTGTTTATCAAGCGGCGGCAAAAAACTTAGTCCCGGTTAGCTTGGAACTGGGAGGAAAATCACCGGCCATTGTAACGCCCTCTGCTTCCATGAAAATGGCAGCGAAACGACTCGTTTGGGGAAAATTTCTGAATGCTGGTCAAACCTGTATAGCACCCGATTTTGTTGTGGTACATGAATCGGTAGAACAGGAATTTCTAAAAGCTTGTCAAAAGGAAATTGAAAACGCGAACTACAGTTTAGAGAATAACAATTATTGTCAGATAATCAACGACAACCATTTTGACAGAATTACTAAGCTCATCGATCCTTCAAAGATTTATTTAGGAGGTAATTCAAATAAGGAAGATAGAACCATCGCACCTACAATCCTTACTTCCGTTGCTTTTGACGACGCTATAATGCAAGAGGAAATATTTGGGCCCGTTTTACCCATACTTACCTACAAAGAGTATGACCAGGTCTTGCTTAAACTTGCGCAAAGACCAAAACCTTTGGCAGCTTATCTTTTTTCAAATTCAGCCAAAGAAGAAGAAAGATTCCTGAACAGCATTTCCTTTGGTGGAGGAGCGATAAACGATGTGGTGATGCACATTACAAACCCCGAATTGCCCTTTGGCGGTGTAGGCTTAAGTGGGATAGGGAAGTACCATGGAGCCTCCGGTTTTTATGCCTTCAGCAATCAAAAAAGTATCTTGAAAAAGGCAAATTGGTTAGAACTCCCCTTGAAATACAGCCCATTAACAAAGCAAAAGCTTCAATGGATTAGTCGAATCGTCAAATTTTAACTTGAGGAGTTCTAAAAAAAATAATACCTTAAAGACTTAAAAAAATTACCCCATGAAAAAATTTACACTATTACTACTATTAAGTTTTTCTTTGAACGTATTCTCACAAATACGATTTCAGAAGGCTCCGGACCCGAATTTTTATCCAGAACGTACCGTAGTCACACCCATTACGGCAAGTATTGCATATCAAGGATACGACGAGGCTCAAGCTTATTTTGGGCAAGGGGAATATGAAATCTTTTTGGACCTCATTGACGGGGTATTAGACAAACCAATTATTGTTTTGGATGGCTTTGATCCGGGCGACACAAGGGATATTAGCGGACTTTATGCTAGCCTTTCTTTTGAAGGGGAAAATTTAGCCGATATTCTAAGGGCTGAAGGCTACGATATTGTGATTTTAAATGCACCCCTTTATACCACAGACGGAAAAGACATAGATGGAGGTGCCGATTATATTCAACGAAATGCCATGGTCCTTGTCGAACTTATTCAACTTCTAAATGCACAAAAGGTAGGAAACGAGGAGTTGGTTGTTTTAGGACCCAGCATGGGCGGACTTATAGCACGGTATGGATTGTCCTACATGGAAGCCAATGCGCTGGAGCATGAAACTCGGCTTTATATATCTTTTGATTCTCCACATCGAGGAGCGAATATTCCTATTAGTTTACAGTACTTGATTAATTATTTTGCTGAAGAACTTCAAGATCCTTCTGCCCAAGAAATTGTGGCTGAAGTATTAAACTCTCCGGCCGCAAAAGAAATGCTTGTTGATCACCTATTGGCACATTTACTCAATGGTTCCGCTTATGAGCAAGACCCAACAAAGTTGCTTCCTGAAGGGGCGCCCGACTTTCGTGATGCGTTTCAATCGGAATTAGATAACCTAGGATTTCCATCGCAAGTTCGAAATGTCACGATGATTAATGGAACCGGTAATGGTTCTCCGGTAGCAGCTCCCGGTACTGAAGTAGTGAATACTAACCTTACTATTGATGGATTGACCGACGTGGATGTAGCTTTGAATTTTACACCTGCGGCGGGTCAAACCAACACAGTGACCGATGCCACGCTGTATTTTATAGGAATTCCGGTATCATCCTTTTCAGCCTTATCAGAAAGCCCGTCAACATCAAATGGGGTAGATGGAGCACCGGGAGGAACTGGAAGTATCGCCGATGCTTTAGATGGGGGTATGGGTAATCCTATATTAATTGAATTTTTAGACGCTTTACAACAGGATTTGTATTCTTTTATTCCCACCAAGAGCTCCTTAGCCATTGAAAGTGATAATTGGTATGGTGCACCGGACATTAGCGCATCTCCTTTTGATAATTACTATGTTCCATCCACCAATGAACCCCATGTAACGGTAACCACTGCAAGCGCCACATTTGCCTTAAATGAAATAAGAGGAATTCTAGGTATTGGCGATCAAGCGATTTCCGGACAAATTGACTTATTGGAAAACCCTGTAGAGGATTATATTCGGTTGAGTATTGACCCACAATTTTCTGGTCAAGAAATAAAGGGAACATTGTATAATTTGAGTGGACAAAAATTGAATACGTATTTTCAGAACGATGGTGCTACAACGACTTCATGGGAAGTAAACTTAGCAAGTGGTATGTACATATTACACATTCAAACTGAAAATTATTCAGTATCTAAAAAATTAATTATTAAGTAGTTAGGTAATTTAACTTAAATAATAAAAACAGGCCCTATTATCGATGATGATAGGGTTCGTTTTTTAAAATAGTAAACCCGCGATACAACTGTTCGATAAAAAACAAGCGAACCATTTGATGACTAAAGGTCATAGAGGATAATGAAATCTTTCCCGATGATTTGTCATAAACTTCATCACTAAAACCATAGGGCCCTCCAATAACAAAAACTAAGGTTTTAAGTCCGCTGTTCATCTTTTTTTGAAGGTATTCAGAAAACTGAAGCGAGCTGAAATTTTTTCCTTTTTCATCCAATAATACCAGCATATCTCCCGGCTGAATGCGCTTTAAAATTTCAGCACCTTCCAACTGCTTTTGTTGATCTTCCGAATAGTTCTTTGCATTTTTTATATCAGGAATGATCTCTAAGTTAAAGTTAACGTAGAAGCCCAAACGCTTGACGTAATCGTCAATTAGATTCTGAAGGTTTTTTTGGTCGGTTTTTCCGACGGCCAAAAGGGTAATTTTCATGGCTTAAAGATATAGATTTTTAAAACGATGGAACGGCTCGATTTTTTACGTCTGTTTACAAAGAAACTAATACAGGACAATTTTGTTCCTTCATCTTTTAGTATTTTAGCATAAAATGTGCAAACATGATTTCTAAAAAACAATTTGATAAAGAAATAGGAATTATTATTGCGAACGCTATTCGTGAAGATGTGGGTTCCGGTGATCATAGTTCTCTTGCCTGTATTCCGGAAGAAGCCATGGGTAAAGCACAGCTTTTGGTGAAGGATGAAGGAATCATTGCAGGGATTGAGTTTGCCAAACAAGTGCTTGATTATGTAGATCCTGGGCTTCAAGTAGAAGTACTTATTAAGGATGGTACCCGCGTATCCCATGGCGATGTCGCATTTATTGTTTCAGGGAGTTCGCAATCGATTCTAAAATCGGAACGCTTGGTACTTAATGCCATGCAACGAATGAGCGCTATTGCTACAAAAACGAATGAATATGTTCAATTGTTGGAAGGAACCAATACCCAAATTTTAGATACGAGGAAAACAACTCCTGGTATTCGCGCCTTGGAAAAATGGGCAGTAAAAATAGGGGGGGGAGAGAACCATCGATTTGCACTCTACGACATGGTGATGCTTAAAGATAATCACATCGATTTTTGTGGTGGAATTACCAAGGCAATCGATAAGACTAAAGCGTATCTCAAGGAGAATCACTTAAATTTAAAGATTATTGTTGAAGCGAGAAACTTAACGGAGATTGAGGAGATTCTGGAAAATAAGGGTGTATATCGAATACTCATCGATAATTTTAATTATGAGGATACTCGAAAGGCCGTTGCACTTATTGGGAATCAATGCTTAACCGAATCGAGTGGAGGCATTACCTTGGAGACTGCCAGAAAATATGCCGAATGTGGCGTAAATTACATTTCTAGCGGTGCTTTGACGCATTCTGTCTACAACATGGATCTAAGTTTAAAGGCCATGTCATGAGTGCCGAAATTGAGGAAAAACTTGATAAAATTCCCGTCATCCGCAACATTGTGCGGCTATTACAACTTATAAAGCTTCCCGGGTACAGCGGTTTCTCTTTGTACGACTTTTTGGAGACCTACATTGTTGGTATTGTCGAAGGCACCTTTTCGTCGCGGGCAAGTTCGGTGGCCTATAGCTTCTTTATGGCTATTTTTCCTTTTCTGCTGTTTATCCTAAACGTGATACCCTACATAAGCATTGAAAATTTTCAAGCCAGATTCTTAACGTTTGCAAACGATTTACTACCGCCTCAGACGCATGATTTTTTCTATCCGGTAATCGAAGATATTGCCTTGAACCCACGTAGTAGCTTACTTTCTTTCACTTTTGTACTTACACTTTTTTTAACCGCCAATGGGGTGAATTCAATTTTTAGTGCCTTTGAATATTCCTATCATGTCAATATCAATCGTGGTTTTATGAAGCAATATTTCGTATCCCTCTTGGTGGCTATATTTTTAGCTGTGATTCTTTTGGTTACGGTAGGGGCTGTGCTCTATGGAGAATACCTCATCAATTATTTGAAAGCCGATTCTTATATTCAAAACGAAATCTTCTGGATTAATCTCATGCAATATGCTTTGTTTGCCATCATGCTGTATGTAGTGATTGCTTCTTTGTATCATTTTGGCGTAAAAGAAGGCCGGAATACGAGCTTTTTCTCGATAGGGGCTATTATCACAACTTTATTGTTTTTACTGACCACCTATTTTTTCGGTGTTTATATAAATAATTTCTCTCAATACAACGAACTTTACGGTTCTATCGGAGCCCTCCTCATTATGATGGTGTACATTTGGATCAACTCCAATTTACTATTATTAGGGTTCGAATTGAACCTTTCATTGAAGCGGTTAAAAGAAAAAATATAAGCAAGCCTAGGTGTATTTTATAGATGTTATTCTTCCCATTCCATTACGACAAGCCTTTACCTATAGCGTAAATAAGGATGAAGCTGCTTTTCTGAAACGAGGCATGCGCGTGGCAGTTCCTTTCGGAAAGTCAAAAATTTACACGGCCTTGGTGTATAGTGTGCACACCATGGAACCCAATAGTTATGAAACAAAATCCATCGATCAGATTTTAGATGAAAGCCCTGTGGTGCCTGCAGCGCAGTGGAAGCATTGGGAATGGATGGCCGAATATTATATGTGTACCCTTGGGGAAGTGATGAGAGCGGCGCTTCCAAGTGCCTTTATGTTGGAAAGTGAAACCATTATTAGTTTGGTTAACGACCATGAGCTTGATGAGTCATCCTTAAAGGACGATGCTTTTTTGGTCTATGAAGCCCTACAGAATCAATCCTCGCTACACATTAACGATATCCGAAATATTTTAGACCGAACACAGGTCTTGGGAGTATTACAGAGCTTGATTGAAAAAGGTGCCATTCGGGTTCAAGAGGAGGTATTTGAGCAATACAAACCAAAATTGAAACGATACATCAAGCTAGTTCCGCGATATTCAGAAGAAGATGCGTTGCGTGAGCTTTTAGATGAAATGTCTCGTGCTCCCAAACAGCGGCAACTGCTCATGACTTTATTTGTGTTGTCTGCATCTGAAGAACACGTAGAATCTACGTTTTTGCAAAAAAGAGCAGATAGCAATGCATCCACCCTTAAAACGCTTATCGATAAAGGAGTTCTGGAAGAGTATTACCTTCAGAAGGACCGAGTAGAATATACGGGGGAGGCTCCATCCGACACAAAAGAATTGAGCGAGGCTCAAAGAATCGCCTATGATTCGGTGAAGGAGCACTTTAAAT
>JAHEMY010000114.1 GCA_024643425.1 Flavobacteriaceae bacterium | reverse complement strand
ATGCAACCATCAATATTATGGAAGCTCCGGCAGATAAGATTAAGATTCGAAATGCGTATAACCTCGCCGGCATGAGTTTTAATCCCGAAGAAATAGCTAACAGTATCCGAAAGCAACTTCCCGATTTTGAAATGGATTATGAACCCGATTTTCGTCAAGCAATTGCCGATTCTTGGCCTCAGAGCATTGATGATTCCGAAGCGCGAGCAGATTGGGGTTGGGAGCAGAAGTATTCTTTGGAGGATATGACCCAAATTATGCTTGAAAATCTGAAAGGGAGTTACTAGCAGTTTTTTTGCTTCACCAAGATTCCTCGAGTACTCGGGATTTCTTAGAGCCCTCTCGTGAAAATACAAAACCGGACCGAGTGTTAAGAAAATGTCCGGCGGACATTTTTAACGAGGGGCCAGGATGCGCGAGGGAAATAGAAACACAGGATGTTTTAAATGTCTGTTTCTATATTAATTGAGGTTTCTCCCAGGATTCCCCGAGTACTCGGGGTTCCTTTGAGCTTTCTCGTTAATATACAAAACACCCTCTGGCCTGCGGACATTGTCTTTTTTATCTCGCTAGCTTATGTGAGCGGGCTTTCAGCGTGGACTTCATAAAAACCCGCTCGAGAGAGCGGGTTTTGTGCTTTAAGTAGCCTCGCCAAGAATCGAACTTGGATCTAAAGTTTAGGAAACTTCTATTCTATCCGTTGAACTACGAGGCCATTTCCTTGCTACAAAGATACTTTATGTATGCATTATGACTTCGTAAAATCTTGGAACTTGTTAATCTTCAGGATGAAAGATTTCTTCGATATTGAGTTGAAATAACTTGGCCATTTTAAATGCGGTTGGTAAACTGGGGTCAAATTTTTCTTTCTCGATGGCATTGATCGTTTGTCGGGACACCCCGATGATATCTGCCAGCTCTTCCTGCGTCAGATTTCGCTCTGCGCGTAATACTTTGAGCCTGTTTTTCATCGATATTTCACGTTATTAAAAATCATACTTGCCAAATAAGTGAGTCCCATAAAGGTGATGAGCGTACTTATTTCGGTATGGAAGTCAATCAAGTGTGTGTAGTCTAACAAAGAAATAGTCAATCCTACAATAAGGGTGAGACCAAGTGTAATGCCCATGGCCTCCAGTTGGATTTTTTTTTCGAGTTCATCACTTTCGTTGACTAATTTTCGATTGATCAGGATCATGCCCAAGCCAGCCCCTAAATTTAAAAGTATGGCCACTAGGGAGATCAATGTGTTTCCCTCCCACATATGAGTAGCGCCATATTTGGTGAGCATCACGGTCAAGAGCCAGGCCATGGTCCATAGCGCCAATTGTTTTAATCGTTTCTTTTTAAGTTCTTTCATTTTATTAAGTAATTAGTAGTTTACAAAAAGTAAAGTTTATTTGACAAATATAAACATTTATTTTTAAATGTCAAGTTTTGTTTACTTTTTTTGAATTATGATGATGGTACTTCAGGCTGCCTTACAGGATAAGAGCCTTTAAAAAACATCAATTTTGAAGTGTATTTAATTAAACTTTTGAATCCACTGAAACTTCTGGTTAATGATTCCTGTTTTTTCGTTTTTCAGAAATTCAAGATAGGCCAAAGCGGCAGGAGAAAGCTTTTTTGACTTCAACCAAATCAGGTTCCATGTTGTCACGATGGGAAGTCCTTTGACCTCCATAATCTTAAGGTCTCCGTTTTGTAATTCGTTTTTTATACCAATCAATGGCATGATTGAACACCCTAAGCCGGAGATAACCGCCTGTTTTACGGCCTCATTTGAAGTTAGTTTCATTTTTTTTCGAACCGAGAATTTATTTTTGGCAATAAAAGTTTCCATGGCATTTCGAGTGGCCGAGCCCTGTTCGCGGTAGATTAGGGGGGTGTTTTCAAACAAGTTCTTTTTGGTGGGACTTTTCTTAAAAGTCATCGCACTACTACCTACATAAAACAGCTTATTGGGCATAAGTTCGATTCGGTCGATTTTTAATTTTTTGGGAAGTACGGAAACCAGGGCAAAATCGACTTCGTTTAATTCCAAACTCTCTATTACCTGCGATTTATTTGTCACGTCCATAATAAGTTCTACCCCCGAATGCTCCTTTATAAAGTCTGATAAAAAGTAGGGCATCACATATTTCCCCGTTGAAACGATCGAGATTTTAATGCGTCCTGAAAGTTCCCCTTGAAAGGCCAAGGTTTTATAATTAATGGCATGCACTTCATTGAGAATTTTCTCGGCCGCCAAAGCAATTTCTTGACCAAATTCTGTGATAAAAAGCTTTCTTCCTACCACTTCGGTCAGGGGAATTGGGAATTGATCTTGAAAGTTTTTTAACTGAATGGACACGGCAGGCTGAGTCAAATGCAACTCTTCCGAAGCCTTAGTAATACTCTGCATTTGGGTGATTTTCAAAAATATTTGAAGCTGGTGTAAAGTATAATTCATAAAAAATATTAATATATAACATAATAAATATAAATAAAAATATATGAATAAAAGCTATAATCTTTGTACCCGAAATAATTAATCAATCATTGTTAAACTAAAAAAAACAGATTCCATGGAAACAAAAGAATTGGTAAAAACTGAAAAAACCGTACAGAAAATTGAATTGGTAAAAGGGGAATTTACCCCTTCAGAAGCCTCTGACGTAGTGAGTGCCTTGATCGATGAAAAAATAAATTTCCATAAGATTCAAAGACTTCAATTTTGGGAAGGAAATCATAGGGGTGAAACAAAACACTTGGACGGACGAATTGCAGAACTTCAAGAAGAGAAACGAATTGCAAAAGAGTTTATCCAAAATACAAGAAATTTGGGTAAAAACTTAGTAATCGATGGAGTGCTTAAGATTTCGGTATCCGAAAAGTAAGCGGGAAAAACCATAGACAAGTAAATCGACAAATTAAACTTAAAAAACACAAGGATGCAATTAACAAAATCAATAGTACTGCCCATAGTTGGCATGATGGTTCTGATTCTCTTCAACATAATCTCCTATACGCAAGATTCTATCTTTTTTGATAAAATCATGATTTGCAGCTTCATTTTGAGTGTAGTGTTCATAGGAAAAATGAGGGAGGTTTTGAGTGAACAAATAACCGACTCTACTCGACGAAAAGAACAGGTTAGAACCAAACGGATAAATCGCAGATAACTCGATCAAACCGAAAAAAAACAGCAATTATTATTAAACAAAAAATGAAACAGAAAAACAGCCTTCAAAACAGTGATTCTTACCGGGCTTCCGGAGTAATAAAGGCAATACCCTTGCTTCTATGGCTTATTTTTTCAGGAAATTTGGTTTGTTTGCTTTATTACCTGGTAGTTGAGCCAGAATGGTCCTTTGGAAACCTTGTAAACATAAATGGTTTTACCCTGCTTATTGGGTCTATTGTGACCTTTTTCAGTGCGGTGATTAGCAATTATGCAAAGACCTACCTACACGGATTTAAATACCATGCACGATTTATGGTACTCTGTCTGTTGTTCACCTTTTCAGTAATATCCTTAGTAACCTTTAATCACGTTGTCTTACTATTACTGAGCTGGTTTTTAATGGGGGTAATGATGTCCAAATTAATTGGAATAAATACCGGATGGGCAGAAGCGCGTCAAGCTTCAAAATTTACTCAACGCTACTTCCTTACCGGAAGTTTTTTTTTGAGTATTGGAGTCTTATTCCTTGCTTTTCAAAGCAACACCTTTTTGCTGAGTGAATTGATATCAGGGCTGGGGGAGCTTCCTAAGCTTACGCTAATTCTAGCGTCCTTAAGTATAATTGTTGCGGCCATTGTACAATCGGCTATTTTTCCTTTTCATCGTTGGTTGCTTTCAGCAATGACGGCACCAACACCTGCTTCTGCGCTAATGCATGCAGGATTTGTAAATGGATCCGGAATTTTACTGGCCCTTTTTGCACCGCTTCTCTTTGCCTCCAACACCTTGGACCTACTGCTCATCATTGGCGGACTAACAGCAATTATTGCGCAATTCACAAAATTATTACAAGTGAATGTGAAGCAAAAGCTTGCTTGCTCCACCATTGCTCAAATGGGTTTTATGATCATGCAATGCGGGTTAGGTTTTTTTAATGCGGCAGTAGCTCACTTAATACTTCATGGATTTTATAAAGCTTATTTGTTCCTTTCCTCAGGGGAAGAAATAGCAAGTAGTAAGCCTCAAAAACCATTACATATTAAAATTAAACCCCTACAAGCGGTCGTAGTGTTAGTCTTTGGAATAGTAGGCGCCATTGTTTTTGCGCAATTAACGGGTAAAGGAATGGCTTGGGATAGTGGCATTTTTCTCACCTTGATTGTCGCAATCACGGTAGGACAGGCAACCTATAATATCGTAAAGCAAAAAAGTCTTTCAACAGTTCAAAAAATAGTGATACCGCCGCTGTTATTCATGAGCGGAATAGGCCTTTACGCCTTCATGTATAATGGGGTAACCCTTTTGATGAAAGATTTACCAATGGTTGCAGTACCGCTGCCAATTACGACGGTTCAAATTGTATTTGGAGTGGTTTTCTTAATTGGCTTTTTCATCATGAAACTAGGAGTTTACCAAAAGGTTCCATGGCTCTATGTGAAATTCATGAATCTATCACAACCATATCAAAAAACTGTTTTAATGTATAAATCAAAATCCTTATGAGTCAACAGCACGTTTTAACAAGCATTGAAGAGGCATCGAAAGTAATTGGAAAGACATGGCCCTTATACTCTTTCGTGACTTCAAATCCCTTAGCGGGATACGAACAATCTTCTTTTAAAGAGGCCATTCAAAGCGCCAAAGAACATCTGGGAGCCCAAATCTTTCCTGAAGCTTCTGTGTATCGTCAAGCTTTAAATCAAGGGGAAATCCAAAGGGAAGCACTCTCGAAACTTTTAAAGGAAAACGGATTCGACCAAGCACCGGAATACTATCTAGATGTCATGGAAAGCGCTAAAAGCACAGAAGAAGTAAATGTTCAACACGACTTAGATCGGATGATGGCAAAGTGGTTGGCGGCTTTTATGGATGAAGGACTCGCGGAATGGGAAATGCCGGGAAAAAAAGAAGGGTTTTATCAGGCTTGGCGCAAATTGGCAAAATATGATAAGGAGCTAGGAATTACCTATGAAAATGTAATTCCCAAAAACAGTTCGGAAGCGCTTCGTGAGGCTTTAAAGGATCATCCTCACGATGAGTACACGAATATTTTCACATACCACCTTGCTTCCATGCCGGGTTGGACGGGATATATAAATTATCGCAGTGAATCGAATTCACTTTGGCAACAAAAATACCCCATCTCTCTGCAAGATTACCTGGGAGTACGTTTGTGGATCGCACACCATTGGAAGATGGAGATTGTTCCGACAAAAGAAGAGTCGAAAGTCGATTTGGATTCTATGAAACTGCAATATGTTTGGCTGAAAGCCTGGGAAAAGAGTTGGCAAAATGAGTTATTAAATCTTTTGGAAAAAGAATCGATTCAGGAAAATAATGCCTCACTTGACGCTCAGTTGGTTTTCTGTATCGACACTAGGTCAGAGCTTATTCGAAGACATATCGAGTCCAAAGGGAGTTATGAAACCTTTGGTTATGCGGGGTTCTTTGGGATTGCCATGGACTATAAAAGTATAGAGGACGGTCAAATACGAAAATCCTGCCCTCCAATAGTCGCTTCGGCCTACCAAGTATCGGAAGTGCCGCAAGCTAAAAAAGAGCAAAGCTTCCAACGATTTGAAAGAAGAAATAAGCAATTAAAATTTGGCAAGTACTTCCTAAAACGAATGAAAAACATGCTTCCTTCAGCCTTTGGTTTTGTGGAAGGATCGGGGTTCTTTTACGGGCTAATCTTAATGGCCCGAACAATATCACCAAGATATTTATACCGAATCAAACAAAAATACGCTACTTCCCATGAAACTTTTTGTGAACCGGAACTTCAGCATATCGCTAAGCACAAAAGCGAAACCCTGGATATTCCTTTGATTGAAAAAGTGGCAATCGTAAAATCGGCCTTCGACCTGCTGGGATGGAGTCAATTTGCCCGGTTGGTGCTGTTTGTGGGACATGGAAGTCATACCGCGAACAACCCTTTCGGCTCAAGTTTGGACTGTGGTGCCTGCGCAGCAAGTCCTGGAAGGCATAATGCCCGAATGCTTGCGTCTCTTGCCAATGAGCCTGAGGTTCGAAAATCCTTACAAGAAGATCACGATATAGTCATCCCTGAGAGCACGATTTTCATAGGAGGAGAGCATAACACCACCACCGACGACATCGTACTGTTCGATTCGGAGGTTCCATATTCACATCGCGAAGATCTACGAAAATTAAAAGCAGATTTAAAGTTGGCGCAAGGTACTGCAACGCAGGATCGATTACAGGTAAAGAATAACAGTATTGAGAAGGCAGAGGAAAAGGCCAATTATTGGGGAGAGACTCGCCCGGAATGGGGTCTTGCCAAAAACGCTGGATTTATCGTGGGGCCAAGAGCACTCACAAAGAATAAGAATTTAGAAAGTAAATGTTTTCTACATTCCTACGACTGGAAACAGGATTCCACAGGGAAAGCCTTGGAAGGGATCATGCAAGGTCCGATGGTTGTTACACAATGGATCAACAACCACTATTACTTCTCAACAGTCGATAATTCAACCTTCGGGGGAGGTTCTAAAATCACGCACAACATCACCGGTAAATTTGGAGTGGTTCAAGGAAACGGAGGAGACCTTAAAATGGGACTCCCGCTAGAGTCTATTAAAAAATCGGACGACGAGATGTATCACGCACCGCTACGGCTTTCGGTACTAATTCAAGCACCACTAGCAAGGATTGAAGAAATCCTAAGTCGAAATGAAAACTTACAAAAACTGCTCGACAACGAATGGATTTATTTAATGGTGATGGATCCTCTAAACGAAAACGAGATCAAGCGCTACAGTAGAGGTTTGGAATGGATCCAATCTACAGCACAAAAAAAGGTTGGTGCAGTGGGAGCGAAAAAAGTGAAAGAAGTGATTTTGGAAGAGGTTTTTGCCTAAAGTATTTGACCTGAAGTAATGCTTGTACTTTGGCGTACATTACAAAGAATAAAAAACAGAAAAGCCGCACAATTGTGCGGCTTTTTTTATGCTCATCTTCTGGGGCCTACCTACCGGCAGGCAGGCTCGAACCGGACCGAGCGTTTAAATACATCCGGTGGATGTATTTAGCGAAGGGGCCAGCTAGCGGGATGGCCTTGGGAGAGTCTCTTGAATAGTATAATAAACAAAAAATCCGATCTTAAAAAGACCGGATTTGTTTGCTCCTCCTCTTGGGCTCGAACCAAGGACCCTCTGATTAACAGTC
>JAHEMY010000113.1 GCA_024643425.1 Flavobacteriaceae bacterium | reverse complement strand
GCTATTGGATTTCTATATCGATAATAAAGACGGCACCTCCAATTATGTGATTCTTCAGGAATACATAGAAGGTGCAGACCAAGGAGACGTTCGAATACTTCTTTTAAACGGAAAACCCATCGGTGCCATGAAGAGGGTTCCCGGAGATGAAGACCATCGCTCTAATGTGAGTGCAGGGGGGAGGGTCGAAAAGCATACGTTATCCAAACATGAGAAAGAACTCTGTCGAAAAATAGGGCCAAAACTTGTTAAGGATGGGTTATATTTTGTTGGAATTGATGTTATAAATGGAATGTTGGTAGAGGTGAATGTTATGTCGCCGGGAGGCATCACCTATATGAATCGCGTATACAAAACGAGAGTTCAGGAAAAGGTGATCGATTTTGTTGAAGATAAAGTTTTACAGCGAGTGAATGCCTTTGAACGGAGAAAAAAATTACGTCAACATGTCGATGAGGCATAATGTAAATGTGCATCATGGAAAAGTTGTCGGTTGAGGAGATCATTGGAAAAATCCAAAATGAAGAATGTTTTGAAGCAGTTTCAGAGGATTATTCATTTACACTAAAAATTGAAAAATACGTTCATTATGTATGTGGTGCTGTTCACGATGGGCATCAGTTCCGAAGAGAACTTTGGGAGCAATGCTTGCACACAGAATACGATCGATGGTTTGAAGAAGATCCGTGTACCAAAACCTTCGTGCAAACACACCCTATTGTCATAGCAGGTTGTGACAGTAGGTTTGAATACGACCTAAATCGTGGCCCAGAAGACGCTATTTACGAAGACGCTTGGGGTAAAAAACTTTGGAAAGAAAAATTATCGGATCTAGAACATGCCAAAAGTCTCCAAAAACATTCCCAATTTTATCGGGTGGTACATGCCTTAATTGAAAAATTAGAATTGAAGTTTAAGGTTGTGGTCGTGTACGATATGCACAGTTATAATTGGAGACGCTGGGATCGAGAGGTGCCTGTGATAAATTTGGGCACGAGCAATATTGACAATGATCGATTCGGAACGATTGTGGAACATTGGAGACAATCTTTATCGGAAATGAAACTTCCTTATGGCACAAAAACTACCTCAAAAATTAATGATACGTTTCAAGGGAATGGCTATTTCTTGAAATACATCACGAATAACTTTAAAAACACCTTGGTGTTGGCCACAGAATTTAAAAAGATCTATTGTGACGAGCTGGAAGCCATTATCTTTCCTGAGGTGGTGAAAGCTATCGAAGTAGATTTGAGAGAACGAATTCCTGCACATGCAGAAGCTTTTTATTTGGCACACAGAAATGCACTATGATTTTGATAGATACCCACATAGAAAATAATCCTAATTTATACAGCATCGATCGAGATTTGCATCGTTTGGTGCATCGAATCGAGTTGTTGGATTATATCAACCCCACTAACATTGAGCAAGAAAAGCGTAATTTCTTCGCTTCAAAATACAATGTCAACCCACAATTCAAATACAAGAAAATTGATTTCAATGCGCATAAATTACAGCAAGCATTATTTTCTCAGGATATAGATCGCATCAAAGACGAGGATTCAAGAAAGTTCTATCGCGATGTGATTTACGATTATTCAGGATTGATTCAATGTATTGAAACCATAGGCCAAGGAAAGAAGTTTTACTTCAATGTATTAAAATCCTTTGGAACGCCTACCGATAAAGACGTGGAAAATGCCCAGTTCATTCTTCATTTCAACGATGATGTTTATAATGAAGAGATGTTTCCTGTTTTTAATTCAGAAGAGGCATTGAGTTATTTCAACGAATTTTCTAAGAAATTCAAGTTTGAATATAAGGTTCGCTTGTCCAATAAAATATCAGCGGCAGCCATGGTTCAAAACAACACACAAACCTTATTTCTGAAAAAGAATCATCGCTTCAGTGCCAATCAATTAAAAGTATTGGCGAACCACGAGATAGGAGTGCATATGGTGACTACCTTTAACAGTCTAAGTCATACGTTAAAGATATTTCACAATGGTTTTCCAAAGAATGTGGAAACACAGGAAGGTTTGGCTGTTTTTAGTGAATACATGAGTGGATGCTTAACCTTGTATCGACTAAAAGAACTTTCCTATCGAGTGATTGCCGCGGATAGCTTGAGAAAAGGATTTAATTTCTGCGATACCTTCGATTTACTTCACAACCAATATAAATTAAACAGGGAAGAGTCTTATAACATTTCATTACGCGCGCATCGTGGAGGTGGTTTCACTAAAGACTATACCTACCTCACAGGTTTAAAAAAGGTCTATAATTACTACAAGGAAGACCGAGATTTAAACACCTTACTTTCCGGAAAAGTGACTATTTCAAATGCTAAGTTGATCGAGGCCTGGAAACAAAAGGGGATGGTAGGCGAGAACCCTTATCGAAATTTTGCCTTTGATCAAAATTTAAATCAGAGTAAAACCATCGATTTTATACTGGAAAACTTAAAGTAGTTACAAGAATTTTGCTTTTAATTCGGGGGAAGGAATCATGCATTGGTCTTTTTTACCAAACCATCGATAGCGATTCTTAGCCACCCAATCGTATACCCAATTTCTGAAGAACACAGGGAAAACCATAAAAATAGATAGCAGGGGATAGGCGCCATCCATAAACCGTGCGGTGCGTAAAGCTGCCGAGGATTTTATATAAACCTCGTTTTGATCAATAAGCACAATGGAATCGATTTTTGAAGTATCAATATCAAACTCCTTCAAGAGACGTTGTCCCGAATCACTTTGCAAGGCCGCAAACTTGAATCGGTTTTGAGAGTCGTTTTTTATTACCAGTTGCACAGAACTGTTGCATAAGTTGCAGACCCCGTCGAATAAAATAATCTTATGTTCAGTTTCGCTTTTCATTAAACTTTCTCAAGTTCGTCTAAACTCACGTTTGTGGTAAACATGCCATAATTCACAATGGCTTTTTTCTTTTCAATGGTATCGATGGTGCCGATAGCTCTGCCATCAATCATACGAACTCTGTCGCCAATTTTCAGAGTAACTTTCGGTTTAGGTGGCGGTAATTTTGCAGCTTCCTCTTTTTCTTTCTTTTTTCGTTTGCGAATTCCTTCCACTTTGCGTTCTACTTCTTTTAAAACCTTCACTTCAACCGTTTTTTCAGCCTTCTTCTTTTTTGGCTCAACTTTCTTGCGTTTAACATTTTCTTGAAGGACCATTTTGAACAATTCATCCATGAGTTCCTTCTTACGCTTATTGTTGAAGAATTTTTCTGACAGGGAATCTAGTTTTTTTCCTAATGAAATCCATTTGAGGTTGGCATCATAAAGTTCTTGATAGCTTTCCAGTTTTTGCTGAATGCGCACATTGGTTTCTTCCAATTGTTTAGCTTCTTCCTTTGCTTTTTCTTCCTCGGTTTTTAATGAAGCACTTGTTTTACGCAGGTCGGAACGTTCTTTTTGCAAATTGGCGATGGTTTTATCAAAACGTACTTTTCCGCGCTCAATCTTCTTTTTGGCTTTATTTATTAGACTGTATGGAATTCCATTTTTTTGAGCCACTTCAAAGGTAAACGAACTACCGGCCTCCCCAAGATGTAAATGATACAAGGGCTCTAGGCTTTTATTGTCGAATTGCATATTCGCATTGGAAGCATGCGGTAACTCGTTGGCCAGTAATTTTAAATTGGTATAATGCGTCGTGATAATTCCAAAGGCTTCACGTTCATAAAACACTTCTAAAAAGGTTTCAGCCAAGGCTCCACCTAGTTCAGGATCACTTCCGGTACCAAATTCATCGATTAGAAATAAAGTTTGGTCGTTGCATTTCTTTAAGAACCAATTCATTTGCTTTAAGCGATAGCTATAAGTACTTAAATGATTTTCAATGGACTGGTTATCACCAATATCGGTGAGGATTCGATCGAACAAACATACTTCGCTAAAAGGATCCACAGGAATTAATAGCCCACTCTGCACCATGAGTTGTAATAGTCCGACGGTTTTAAGCGTGATGCTTTTTCCTCCGGCATTGGGTCCCGAGATTACAATAATTCGGTGCTCCGGTTCTAGTCCAATGGTTTGCGGGAAGGTTTTTTTCTTTTGCTTTTTATTTGAGAGTAATAATAATGGGTGATACGCATTCTTCAATGAAATCCTGCGTTCTTTGGTAATAAGTGGAACTACCGCATTGATTTGATTCGCAAATTTTGATTTAGCATGCCAAACATCCATCGCAACCAAATAATCTTGATAGCTTTTGATGAGTTCTTGATGTGGCCGAATGAATTCGGTAAGCGCTTTTAATATTCGTTTAATCTCCTCTTCTTCTTCGTAGAGAAGATTGGTTAATTCGTTCGCATATTCCAGGGTTTCTTGTGGTTCGATATAAACAATGCTTCCAGTCTTTGACTGCCCTAAAACGGCTCCTTTAACTTTTCTTCGATGCATTGCTTTTACCGCAAGTACGCGACGATTTTCCATCACCGACTCTCTAATTTCATCTAAATATTCGGCCTGTGAATAACGGGACAAGGCTCTGGCAAAAGAAGCATTGATCTGACCCTTTACATGTGTAAGTTGACGCCTAATTCCTTGCAGTGTGGGGGAGGCATCGTCCCGAACTTGACCAAACTTATCTAAAATTTTATGAATGGCATCTGGGATGGACTGATTAAAATAAACACGCTCGGAATAAGTGTGCAGGTATTTATAGAACTCTTTGTATTTAATAAAAAACCGAAGAAGTTCTTTTGTCGATTCGGCAATAGATAGGATGCGTCGAAAACCGGATACTTCAAGGACGCTATTTTCAATCTCGAACATTCGAAGTTCCTTGGTGATGGGTTCAAATCCATGATTAGGAATGCGGTTGTCGTTGTCGAATGATGCCTGAAATTCACGCACGCGCTGGAGCTCAGCACTAATTTGCTCAAGCGAAAAGGAAGGTGTTATTTTTCTAACCTCATCCTTTCCTAATTCGGTGATGCAGTTATTCGTAATGTGTTCAAGAACCGAGTGAAACTCGAGATCTTTTAAAGTATTCGTATGAATTTTTGGCATGAATTGTTCCTTCTCAATAACAATATATTTGTTACATTGAAACACAAAAGTACGAATAATGACATTAAAAATGGAGCCTTCTTGGAGGGCCGTATTGTCGAAGGAATTTGACAAAGAATATTTTAAAAAGTTAGAAGATTTTCTTGAAAAGGAATATCAAAATTTTTTATGTTTTCCTGCTGAATCACAAGTGTTTTCCGCCTTTAACCATACTCCTTTTGAAGATGTAAAAGTGGTAATTCTTGGCCAGGATCCTTATCACGGTATAGGGCAAGCCCATGGTTTGAGTTTCTCTGTTCCCGATGGAATCCCATTACCGCCTTCATTGCGGAATATTTTTAAGGAGTTGGAATCTGATCTCAAGATTTCAACCCCGAAGAGTGGAAATTTAATTCGGTGGGCAGATCAAGGTGTATTATTGTTGAATGCAATTTTATCGGTGAGAGCGAATGAAGCGGGTAGCCATCAGCAACAAGGATGGGAGGTGTTTACGGATGCCGTGATTGAATGCTTGTCAGCAAAAAAAGAACATCTAGTGTTTTTGCTGTGGGGCGGTTATGCCAAGAAGAAAGGTTCAAAGATTGATAAAAAGAAACATTTAGTACTTACAAGTGGTCATCCCTCTCCTTTAAGCGCAAATAGAGGGCTATGGTATGGAAATTCCCATTTTGGTAAAACAAATGAATATTTAAAAGCGAAGGGTAAAGAGCAAATAGCTTGGTGAGCTTATCTATTCTTCTTCTGGCATTTCTGTTTCTGAATCGTTACAGCTGAATTGCAACAGAAGAAAATTAGTAACCAACAAGGACCCCAAAATGATTAAAAAAGTGACCATGATTCTTTCAATTACATAAGTAAGATGCAATCGGAAGTCTAGGGTTGCGCAATTCTTAAAAAAAATATAAAATATTTTTGGCGGATACTTTTTCGGAGATTAATTCCAATTCCTTTAATTTAATTTGAACGCGATCTAATTGGTGTTCCGTGAGATTTTCTTGGCTCCATTCAGTTAATTCCAGCCATGCCCTTACATCTTCAATTTTTTGTTCATATCGATTGGATATGGTTTGGTCGATGGACGGTATATTTTTAAAATCTCCGGTAGTTTGATTAATAATTTCCAAAATATCTGAAACCGTATCAGGATTGTTTTCTAAAACATCATTGCGCACGGCAATTACGAAACAGGGCCATGGAGTAGGGCATTCACCCACCAATCGAAATGGGCCATTATCGACATATGGTTTCGTGGTAAATTTTTCCCACAAGAAATAATCGCCTTTTCCCTCCGGAAGTCCTTCGAGCGCCCCATTTAAATCGTTTATCACTTCAAACTTTAAATCTTTGTCGTTATCCCATCCTTGGTTTTCAGCATTCACATAAGCCATGAGGTGGGAGCCACTACCATACCTGCTAATTGCCGCCTTGCTACCCTTTAAATCAGTAACAGAATGGTAATCAGAATTTTTAGCAACGTGAATCCCCCAAATAAGGGGAGAATCAACAAAAATTTGAACAATCTTCGCGGGATTCCCTTCAATGATATCCATGACAATTCCTTCGGTAAGAATTACGGCCATTTCTATTTCTTTATCGCGAAGCGCCCGACACATTTCGCCGGTCCCACCATAGTAATCCTTCCATCGCAGGTTGATGTCCTTTGCGTGGTATTCCTTATTTTTTAGGGTGAGGTACCATGGAAGGTTGAAATGTTCTGGGACGCCCCCAATCCGGAATTCTTTCATTAGGCAATAGTTTCAAGAGTGTGAACAATCAATTGATCAATCGTTTTTTGAGGATTTTTACTAAAGGTTCCCAAGGCTCGATTCGCAAGAATAGCATTTAATGAAAGTGCTTGATGACCAAGCAATTTCGACATACCATAGAGCGCAGCCGTTTCCATCTCTAAATTAGTGATTTTTAAATTGTGATATCTGAAAGAAGCAATCTTTTCATTCAAATGAGGGTCTTGTACGGGTAACCGAAGAATTCTTCCTTGTGGCCCATAGAAACCAACATGGGTAGTCGTTATGCCCTTTAATACTTCATTTGACGAAAACAAATTCAATAACCCGCTGTCTCCTTCAACCGCATAGGGCCTTGAATTTGAAGGATTCCATTGGGTATGGCTGATAAATTCTTTATTGAAGTCGTTTATGGTTATTGTTTCGATCCCTGAATAGAAGTGCAAGAGGTTATCAAAACCTAGTCCAATCTCACTAGCTATAAATGAATCTAACGCGACCTCGGGTTGCAATGCTCCCGATGTACCAATGCGAATCAACTTTAAAGAGGTTAATTGTTTCTTCAAGGTTCGAGCGTTAAAATCGATATTTACCAATG
>JAHEMY010000112.1 GCA_024643425.1 Flavobacteriaceae bacterium | reverse complement strand
TAGGGAAGCGTAAAGTAGCGTATATCATCTCCGGTATTTTGGTTTCAATTAGTTTGTTCTCATTGTTTACCAATGGATTGAATCAGGGAATTGATTTTGTTGGAGGTCGTACTTATACTGTGCGATTTGACAGGGATGTAAATGCGTTGGATGTTCAGAACGATTTGGTTGCTGCCTTTGGAAGTGCGGAAGCAAAAACATACGGTGGAAATAACCAGTTGAAAATTTCAACGAAATATAAAGTAGATGAAACCGGTGCCGACGTTGATTTGGAAGTGGAAAACATGTTGTTTGATGCATTGAAGGCAAATCTTCCGTCCGGAATGACTTACGATAAGTTTGTTGCCGACGACGACAACAAAGTAGCGGGTAGAATGGAATATTACAAAGTAAGTCCTACGATTGCCGATGACATTAAAAAATCGTCATTCTGGGCAGTTCTTGGATCACTCGTAGTGGTATTCTTATACATTCTTTTGCGTTTCCGTAGATGGCAATTTAGTTTAGGTGCAGTGGCTGCAGTATTCCATGACGTTTTAATTGTGCTAGGGGTATTCTCACTAACCTACAAATTCATGCCATTCAACATGGAGATTGACCAGTCGTTTATCGCTGCGATTCTTACCGTAATTGGATATTCGTTGAACGATACGGTGGTGGTATTTGACAGGATTCGTGAATACTTCAACGAGCATTCAGGTTGGAAAATGAATAATATTATCAATTCAGCATTGAACAGTACCTTAAGCCGTACATTAAATACATCATTAACTACCTTGATTGTACTCTTAACAATCTTCCTTTTAGGAGCTGAATCCATTCGTGGATTGATCTTCGCGTTGATTGTGGGTATCGTGGTGGGTACGTACTCGTCGTTGTTCATTGCAACTCCGGTATTCTTTGATACAGTGAAGAAGAGAGGAATCGATTTAAGCCAAAAGAAAGAAGAAGAAGAATCTGAAAAATAGGATTCATTCTAAATCATAAATAAAAAACCCGCCAACTGGCGGGTTTTTTTATGTGCGTTATTGATTATTTGCGAACGAAGGAGATCACATCTTTTGGGAGTAGTTTCCATCGCGCTGTAAGCCCTGCATTCACTTCTAACACATATTGTGCTGGAACCCCGGACGATAATGTGGTTTGATTAAACGGTTGAGCATCGCGCTGTACATTCACAATTTCCATTTTTTCATTAAGAAAAATAATGTCCAAAGGGAATTCGGTATTTTTCATATAGAAGTTCTTAATGTTCGGTCGATCAAAGATGAAAAGCATGCCTTGATTGTCTTTCATCCCTTTTCGATACATCAAACCTGTTTGGACTTCATAATCTGTTTCGGCAAACTCTATGTCTATTTTGGCAATTAAGGAATCGTTGGTGGTTCGTTTTATTTCCAATTCACCTTCTTTAGTAAATGGAATTTCACGAGTTAATACTTTTTCTTCTGTTTTTTCCTTACAACCGGGAACAGCGAGTAAGGTCGCGAGCATAATCCCGGTAATGAGATACTTTTTCATGATACTGATTTACGAGTTGGAGCGGAATACATAAGGTAGATTCCAGCAATAATAAAAGGGATGCTTAGCCATTGCCCTGTGGTTAATATATTTCCGAAGGAAGCTTCAAAGCCTCCCTGACTGATTTTAAAGAATTCAACTACAAAGCGAACCGACCATAATAGAATCAAAAAGAGGCCAAAGATATAACCGGCCAATTTTCGCTTTTCAGTTTTCCAGTAGACATACCATAGAATTAAAAAGACAAAAATATACCCAAATGCTTCATATAACTGGGCTGGATGTCTAGGGAAGGTTTCTCCCAAATTTGAAAAGATTACACCATAGTCTGATTGTGTTGGGTGTCCTACTATTTCAGAATTCATGAAATTGCCAAATCGAACAAAAATGGCACCGCTTGCTACAGGAATAATAATTCGGTCAAAAATCCAAAGCAAACTCTTTTTCAGAACCTTTTTGTTGTAGAGGTACATCGCGATAATAATTCCAATCGCCGCTCCGTGACTAGCCAATCCTCGAAATCCTGTAAATTCGATTCCTCCCTTAAATTTAAAGGGTAGAAAAACAGAGAAAAAATCTTCTTGAAAGAGGGAAGGTTGGTAAAAAATAACGTGTCCTAACCGAGCTCCGATAAGGATGGCGAGGACCATGTAGATAAATAAACTGTCCAATTTTTCAATGGAAATTTCTTCACGTTGGTAAATTCGTTTCATGATAAACCATCCCAAGGAAAAGGCAATCACGAACATTAAACTGTAATATTGAATGGTGTAAAACCCTAAATCAAGACCTTCCGAAGGGGCCCATGTAACACTCAAATAATGCATTTTTTACGTTTAAATTCGAGTAAAGATAGAAAACACAAGGTAGTTAAATGTTAATTATTTCTTTTCTTTTTTCAACGATCTTGGAACCGGATCATAGCCTTTTCCACCCCAAGGATGGCAACTGCTTATCCTTTTAATTGCGAGCCATCCGCCTTTAAATAGCCCATGAATCTCTAGGGCTTCTTTGGCGTAGTGTGAGCAGGTAGGTGTATATCGACACGTTGATGGGAACAAAGGGGATATCAATTTTTGATAGCCTTGAATGAGGATCAAAAACGGATATATAAATACCTTTTTCAAGTAGATTTATATTAAGGAATATGAAGTTCCTTCCTTGCCGTCTTTTAATTGAATGCCTACTTCCAATAATTGATCTCGAATTTGATCGCTCGTAGCAAAATCCTTATTTGCGCGAGCTTGATTTCGAAGTTCAATAAGCAAGTCGATGGTTCCAGAAAGTTTCTCGCCATTACTGTTAGCGTTGTCACTTAAGTCGATCAATCCCATCACGTCGAATAAAAAGTTGTGCATGGTCTGTTGAAGCAGGTCAAGATCTCCTTTGGTGAGTCCGGCCTTGTCTTCTTTAACCGTGTTAATCCATTTTGCAGCTTCAAAAAGTTGAGCAATCAAAATAGGGCTGTTGAAATCGTCGTTCATGGCATCGTAACAAGATTGGCGCCATTCGTCAATATTGTAATCACTCTTCACTGAAGGGGTCAACTCTGAAATACTTCTGTATGCGTCCATCAAACGATGGTATCCTTTTTCTGAGGCTTCCAATGCATCGTTCGAGAAGTCAAGAATACTTCTGTAATGGGCTTGATACATAAAAAACTTAGCAACAACAGGTGGAAATGCCTTGCTTAACAAATCGTTATTTCCGGTAAATAATTCATTTGGTAAAATATTATTCCCGGTTGATTTGGCCATTTTTTTGCCATTCAACGTGAGCATATTGGCGTGCATCCAAACATTCACTGGGTTCTCGTGATTACAGGCTTCAGCTTGCGCAATTTCACATTCGTGATGAGGAAATTTCAAGTCCATTCCGCCTCCGTGAATGTCAAATTTATTCCCAAGATATTTGGTGCTCATTGCTGTACATTCCAAATGCCAGCCCGGGAATCCGTCGCTCCATGGAGAGGGCCATCGCATGATGTGTTGAGGTTCGGCCTTTTTCCAAAGTGCGAAATCCTGAGCATTTTTCTTTTCACTTTGTGCGGCCAGTTCACGTGTATTGGCAATCATATCTTCAAGCTGTCTTCCCGATAGCTTGCCATATTGATGGCTTTCATTAAATTTTAAAACGTCGAAATAAACCGAACCGTTTTTTTCATAAGCAAATCCTTGCTCCAAAATATTTTGAATAATTTCAATTTGCTCAATGATATGTCCTGTTGCTGTTGGTTCAATGCTAGGAGGTAAGGCATTAAAGGAATGCATCACCGTATGGAAATCGACCGTATAACGTTGAACAACTTCCATGGGTTCGATGGCTTCGATGCGTGCCTTTTTTGCAATTCGATCTTCACCTTCATCCGCATCGTTTTCTAAATGCCCCGCATCGGTAATGTTACGAACGTAACGTACTTTGTAGCCTAGATGTTTTAAATAACGAAATACTAGATCGAACGACAAGAAGGTTCGGCAATTCCCCATATGAACATTACTGTAAACGGTTGGACCACATACGTACATGCCTATGGCTCCTTGGTGTATAGGTTGGAGAATTTCCTTCGTTTTTGTGAGGGAATTGTAAATGGAAATGTCTTGTTGTTCGTATAGTTTCATTGGTGCTGAGGCAACTGAAAATTAAAATTCGGTATCGAGTTTAATGTAATCTAAAAATTCTCTTCGTACTTGTGCATCCTTAAATTTTCCGCCAAATTCACTGGTCACTGTACTGCTGTCGATATCGCGGATACCACGAGAATTCACGCATAGATGTTTCGCATCAATCACGCATCCAACGTCTTCCGTTCCAAGGATATGCTGAAGCTCTTGCACTATTTGCATGGTGAGACGTTCTTGCACTTGCGGGCGTTTCGCAAAATAGTCAACTACCCGGTTCATTTTGGATAATCCAACCACAGTACCGTTTGAGATATAAGCAATATGAGCCTTTCCTACAATGGGCAATAAGTGATGTTCACACGTAGAATACACAGTGATATTCTTTTCGACAAGCATTTCACCGTATTTGTATTTATTTTCGAAGGTTGAAGCTTTTGGTTTTCGATCGGGATGAAGTCCGCCAAAAATCTCTTGAACAAACATTTTCGCCACTCGATTTGGAGTGCCTTTCAAGCTGTCGTCTGTAAGATCCATTCCCAAGGTTTCTAAGATGTGCTCGACATCCTTTTTTATCGCGGCAATTTTTTCAATGTCGCTTTTTTCAAAGGCATCCGGACGCAACGGAGTGTCGCTTGAGGTTCCAACATGTTCATTCCCTAAAGCCTCTATTTCCTTTAATTGTTTTTCTAGATCCATAGCAATCGTTAACTATTTCTTTTCAAATCAAGGCACAAAGATACGGATATCGTTATTCCTACGAAAAAATGCATTTGGTTTTTCGTTTTTTAATTACGGTGTCTCATAAAATTTTTATAATTTTCACGGTTTATACCCAACCAACTATGAAAAAGTTAATTTTTGCTATACTTTGTCTATTCCCATTATTTGCCGCTGCGCAACAGGTTCAGTTGTTTCAGCAGTTTAATGGTCAATACGACTTTACGGCTGTAGGAAACACATTAAACGCAGCACCTAACCCTTGTTTCCTTGAGTCAAGTAGTTCAGGAGATTTAAATTTAGGGCCTACCCAGACATTCTTATCAGCACAATTATATTGGTCGGCTCCTTGGCCAACAGCAACCGGAGGGGATTATAGTGTAACGCTAAATGGGATTCCTGTATCAGCTTCCAGAGATTTTCACTTAACCGCGGGTACTGGTGTTCATTATTTTGCTGCGTATGCAGACGTTACAAATATTGTTGCCGCAGTTGGAAATGGCACTTACACTTTTGCCGACTTAAACATAAATTTGCCTGCAACCAATGCTTGTAATAATGGTACCGATTTTGGCGGTTGGGCTATGTATATTATTTATGAAGATCCAGCGCTAACACAGAATCAGATAAGTCTTTTTGATGGTTTGGAATACGTTTCAGCAAATAACCCTTCTTTAGATATAACACTAACAGGAATTGAAGCTGCATCAGACAATTTATCTAAAATTGGATTCTTAGCTTGGGAAGGGGATGCTACAATCGCGAACAACGAAACACTGTTAATCAATGGAATTCTTCAAGATAATCCTCCCTTAAATCCAGGAGACAATGCTTTTAACGGTACAAATTCTTATACGAATTCCAATACGAACTATAATATGGATTTGGACTTCTACTCCTTAGTCGATATTGTCCAGCCGGGAGATACCAGTATATTTATCCAACTTACGTCAAGCCAAGATTTTGTGATGGTAAACAACTTGATTACCATCGTAAATTCTGAATTGCCGGATGCAACAATTACCATCGATGGAACAGGAGTTGTTTGTGAGAATGCCAACAATATGAATGTTGACTATACGGTGTTTAATGTAAATAGTACAGCTCCACTTCCTCCTGGAACGCCTATCGCATTCTATGCGGATGGTGTTTTGGCAGGGCAAGCACAAACCATCAATGAAATTCCAATTGATGGATCAGAAAGTGGTGGAACTATTATAAGTATTCCCGTTGGTACTCCCGTTGTATTTGATTTAGTTGCAGTAGTGGACGATATTGGAAACGGAACAGGAATCGTTGCCGAAACAGACGAAACGAATAATACATTTACCATTACGATTGATTTGACCCAAGGAGGATTGGATTTAGGTCCAGACGTAGAAGGTTGCGTGGGTACTCCGGTGGTACTTGATACCGGTATAACGAATCCAGCATTTATTTGGCAATGGTTTGACGGGGGAGTAGCTATCCCCGGTGCTAATAACCCAACCTTGAGTGTGTTGAATGATGGTGTCTATACGGTGGAAGGATTTGAAGGCATATGTTTTGTGACCGATCAAATTGAAGTTCATTTCAATCCTCAACCGGTTGCTAATCCTGCTGAAGATATTATTATATGTGATAATGGTAATCCGGGAATTTATGATTTAACCATAAATGACGCAATTATTTTAGGTGCTCAGGATCCTGCTTTATTTTCAGTTTCGTATTATGAAACGTTTGTTGATAGTGAAAATGGAACGAATCCGATTTTAAATTCATCCTTTTATCCAATTGTTCTTCCGGCTCCACAAACAATTTATGCCAGAATTGAAGGGCAATTAGGGATATGTTACGATTTGACAGATTTCTTATTAATCTTTCCGAAAAGTATTGCGGGAGTTGTTCCTGATTTTAGTGTATGTGATAATGATAACACGGGTGAAGAAGTTATTGATTTACCGTTCGAATTTAATCCGGCAGTCTTAAATGGAGAGTCTCCGGACGATTATACCATTACTTACCATTTAACGCAAGCGGATGCAGATGCGGATATCAATGCATTGCTCACCCCTTATTCGGTGCCAGTTCCGGGCTTGACTTTATTCATTCGTTTAGAAAATTTTGATTATCCACAGTGCTATGATGTAACGACCGTGTTAATTAACGTCTTTGCACCCCCGGGAACTCAGCCCTCAGAGCCTTTAGTAGTCTGCGACAGCGACAACGATGGTTTTGCGGAGTTTGATTTGACATTAGCAGATTTGCTAATTACGGGTGGCGACCCTGATTTGGTTGTGACATATCATGGAACGATGTTGGATGCGGAGAATGGGGTATTGCCTTTGCCTAACCCTTATACGAATGACGATCCTTACAACGATAATGTATGGGCACGTGTTGAGAGTTTAAGCACGAGTTGTTATTCGGTGATTGAGTTGTTGTTGGAGGTTAGGGACAGTCCTGTAGCGACGACTCCTGCGGAGCCACTTCGATTGTGTGATGATGCTGTTGCGGATGGATTTACGTTTTTCGATTTAACGGTTGTGATTCCTGAGGTATTGGGTAGTTTGGACCCCTTGGAGTACG
>JAHEMY010000023.1 GCA_024643425.1 Flavobacteriaceae bacterium | reverse complement strand
CAGTGACCATAGGAGATTGAAGGTATTTTGGAGTTCCCGTTAGTCCTTCCTCTTCATTTATAAGGTCCGAAAGGGATTTCGCTTGGTTTTGTGTATCACATCCAATGAAGAAGAGCGATAGAAGACTTAGTACGAAACAGAATCGTTTTTTCATGGATAGAATTTAAAAATAATAAGTTTAATTTTTGTTGGCTGCGACGTATTAATATTTTACACGCTACATCGAAATAGTTAGCCATTGAATTATTCGATTTGGTCTTCAAAATAATGAACCACCAAGGCCACCATATAGCTGTAGCTTTCAATTCCCTTTGCTTGATTGTTGGCTTTTAAGAATTGATCCCAAAACGTTTTTGAAAAATTCTCAAACGGGTTTTTGTAGGAAAGCCAAAATTCTCGCATCTCTCTATAGCTTTCCAAGATTCCAAAGTTTATGGTTGGGAGCATTTCTTCATATAAAGTCATGTCTCTTCGTGCCACCTCATTGATGCAATATCGCAATGCAAAAATGTAGCCTGTATACTGAACGTAAGGGTCGTCGTTGTGTATGGTAGCGAGTGTTGCCAGAAAGTTCGCTTCATTTTCAGCGGCATAACCAATTTGATGGGCCTGTTCATGACAGCTTACTACAGGAAATTTGTAATTTTTTATCAATCTATTTACTTGAGCCTCACCGGTTAAAGGATTGTAATAACCACTGTATCCCATATAGGTGAGTCCTAGGCTCCAAGTGCTGTTCTTGATGCTTTTAGGATTGTAATGTAGGTAGGGGTATTCTTTTTCTAAATTTTGATAGCCGTTTTTTGAAAGTTCAAAGATTTCCTTTTGGGTATATGGTAGGTCTATTTTTACACTGTCTTTATAGCCCAATTTTCGATGTAAGTCATTTGATCTTGAAATAAGTAATCGTGTCGCGGATAAAAGTTGTTCGGTAGCGTATTCTTTGTCAAGACCCAATGTTTCATGAAGGGGCTGTCGTAAATAATTAAGTCCCCAAAGCAGGTTAAAAGTTAAATATACCAACGATAAAGTGGCAGCTATGTCTGTAAAAAACCAAACGGGTTGTTTCCATAACCGATCGTAATTCTTGATAAGCCAACGTATCGCAAGGATCACTAAAAGTAAATAAAATAGATCTCCTATTGAAAACGGAATCCAGCCAAATACATAACGTAAGGCACTAGAGATGTAGGGATAAACTCCTTGGCTGTAATAGGTCTCTATAAATTCGGGGAAATTTCTTAAAATGCGAAGAACAATAATTTGAAGCGGGAGAAATAGCGCTATAATAAGTCGGGTTCTTCTTTGCATATCTCAAACATACAAAGAAATCTTTTACTATTAATTTCCGCTTGGCGGAATAAAAAATTACTTTTGAAAATCTAAAAAACTACAACATGAATGAAGCAATAAGAAATCTTGAACCTCGTGAAATTTGGAATTATTTTGCCGATTTGAACGCCGTGCCTAGAGCCTCGAAAAAGGAAGAACGCGTGATCCGGTTCATGGTTGATTTTGGGAAGCGATTAGGATTAGAAACTTTTGAAGATGAAGTCGGAAATGTAATTATCCGCAAACCCGCCTCTGCCGGCATGGAAGATCGACAGACGGTAGTAATGCAATCGCATTTGGACATGGTGCACCAAAAAAATAACGATACTCAATTCGATTTTGAAACACAGGGTATCGAAATGAAAGTAGATGGAGATTGGGTTCGTGCAAACGGCACAACGCTTGGCGCCGATAACGGACTCGGCGTAGCGACCATTATGGCCGTTTTGGCAAGTAAAGACATTCCACATCCTGCCATTGAAGCACTTTTCACTATCGATGAAGAAACGGGAATGACGGGAGCAAAGGGTCTTAAGGGCGGATTATTAAATGGAACCATCCTACTGAATTTGGATACCGAAGAAGACGATGAAATTGGCGTAGGCTGCGCCGGAGGAGTAGATGTCACCGCAATAGGAAGTTATAAAACTAAAAGTCCGGAAGGGAATGAAGCCATCGAAATTAAGGTAAAAGGATTGCAAGGAGGACACAGCGGAATGGATATCCATAAGGGTTTTGGGAATGCCAATAAATTGATGAACAGGATTTTGTATTCGACTCGTTCGTGCATTGAAATTGCTCAAATCAATGGAGGGAGTTTGCGAAATGCTATTCCTCGGGAGAGTTCAGTACTCGCAGTGATAAAGCCGGGTTGCAATCAAGATTTTGAAAAATCCTTTCAGCGCATTAAGAAAGCAATCTTGGAAGAATATAAGTACTTAGAAGCCGACTTGTCGATCGAATTTAAAACAACCGATATGCCTAATCAGGTGATGCGTTTGGAAGACGAAACTGCTTTGATTAATGTGATTCATGCAACTCATAATGGGGTCTATCGAATGAGTCCCGCAATCGAAGATTTAGTCGAGACATCCAATAATTTGGCAAAAGTTACGGTTGAAGACGGTACTATAAAGTTGGAATGTTTAACACGTTCATCGGTGGAATCTTCAAAGGAAGATATGGCTCAGTCTCTAAAATCTGTTTTTGAATTGGCCGGTTACACAGTTTCACTTTCGGGAGATTATCCAGGATGGGCTCCCAATATGGAAAGTGCAACCTTGAAAGTGATGGAACAAATCTATGAAAAGATGAACGGTGAAAAAGCACACGTAGCTGCTTGTCATGCAGGCTTAGAATGTGGCATTCTGGGACAGAACTATCCTGAAATGGATATGGTTTCTTTTGGTCCCACGATAAAAGGAGCTCACTCGCCTGATGAACGCGCGAGTATTTCATCCACTCAAAAGTATTGGAAGTTTGTAAAGGAAATTCTGAAGAATATTCCAAAGGAATAAAAAAAGAGCCACAAATCTGTGGCTCTTTTTTTATTTATAAAGGATGTGCTTATTCGCCATCCTGAACAATTTCCAATTCGAAAACTAGGTCAGTATTAGGAGGAATAATAGTTCCCGCACCTTGTTCACCGTAAGCCAGATGAGAAGGCACAAATAAAGTAGCCTTGTCTCCATAACTCATTTCTAGCATTCCTTCCTTGAATCCCGGGATAAGACGGGCTTCTTTGCTATAGACGCTTGGCATTGGTCCGTATTGTCCTCTAGCTAAACGTTGGGCATCCACAGCTTCATATTTCTCAGCAATTTCCAAGACACTAGTATCGAAAAGTTTACCGTCCATGAAGTATCCAACATAATTCATATTAATCTGAGATCCTTCGGCCGGTTTCATGCCGTTCGCTTTGTTATTCCAGTAAATTTTCAATCCTGAAGGATATTCTTGAGCTTCGGCCATCATGCGCTCCAATTCAGCTTTAGTAGCCTCTGAAACTTTAGCGATTCGCTCTTCTTTCTCTTTTCTTACTTGCTCGAGTTTATCCATTTCAGCAGTAAAAGAAGGAGCTGCAACACCTTTATTGATGATATTTACTTCTTGAATAATCACCGGAGTTTCAGGCTTGTCACCTGGTTTTGTAGTGGCTACAGTACCAATAGAATCAATTACTTCTTGTCCTAGAACAATTTCTCCGAAAACGGTGTGTTTCCCATCTAACCAAGGAGTTTCTTTTAGGGTAATAAAAAACTGACTTCCATTGGTAGCAGGTCCTGAGTTCGCCATGGAAAGGATTCCTTTGCTTTTATGAGTTAATGAATCCACGATTTCATCAGGAAAAGCGTAGCCTGGATTTCCGGTACCATCTCCCATAGGATCACCTCCTTGAATCATAAAATCTTTTATGACTCTGTGAAAAGTAAGTCCGTTGTAATAAGGTTTTCCTTTATAAATCGAATCTACCAAAGGATGCGTTCCTTCCGCTAATTCAACAAAGTTAGCAACTGTAAGTGGCGTTGCGTCCGAATAGAACTTTGCAACAAAGGTTCCTTTGTTCGTTACAAATTCAGCATAAAGACCGTTATCCAATTCAGGATATTTAGCCTTGCAAGAACTTAGTGTTAAGGCAAATAATGCCAGTAGCAATGTGATTTTTTTCATTTCTTTAATTATTATCGATTGAGTTTATTGATTTAAGTGAAACGGTACTTTGTATGGGAACATTGGTACCTATTTTATCTTCGAGTCCATAATATCCAAATGCTTTGTGCGAAGGAAACAAAAAGGTAATGGTTTCACCTTCTTTCATAAGTTTTATTCCATCGCGTATGCCGGAAATTAAATCTTGGTTGCTTTGATCTACTTTGTAAAATTGTACACCGTTGTCGTCTGTAGAAAAAATATTAGTTCCATTTAGGTGTTTCACATCGTAAGTAAAAGTGACTTCATCTCCCAATTTTGGAAATGCGGTTGTAGTGGTATCTTGAATGTTGTAATAATACCAGAATCCACTTTCGGAGGCAAGGTAATTACGCGTCGAATCGGATTTGATAATTGATGCAATGAGCGCTTCTTCTTGTTCGATGATTTTCTTATTCCGCTCTGCCGATTCTTGAATAAATGTTCCTGAAGTTCGCTTAATTGGTCGGCGAGCTTCCGGACTTTTACACGAAGCCAGAGAAAGTATGGCAATAACAATGACTATGCTACGAATCATGATTTAGGGCATTTTTGTAGGACGGCAATATACTAATAAATTCTTTCACCGTATCTTCTAAAGATAGCGAACTCCTGCCTCCGGCTGCATTTGTGTGCCCCCCGCCATGAAAATAATTCCTGGCAAAGTCATTCACAGAAAAATTGCCCTTGCTTCGCAAGGACATCTTAATAATTCCTTCTTGTTTGTTTTCTATAAAAATTACAGAAAAAACCACGCCTTTGATCGACAATGGATAATTTACAAAGCCTTCGGTGTCTCCCTTTTTAAATTGACAACGATCCAGTTCCTCTTGAGACAGGGTAATGTACGCCGCACTATAATCAGGTAATAGCACCATGTTGTTTAAAGCGACGCCTAGGAGTTTCATTCGGTCGGGGCTTTGGGTGTCATAAATTTCTTGATGAATCAAACTATTGTTTGCCCCCGCTTCAATAAGTTGAGCAATTACTTGGTGTGTGGTAGCTGAGGTCGCCGGAAAACGAAACGAACCGGTATCGGTCAAGATTCCGGCATATAAATTCGTGGCGATTTCGGGAGAAAGCTCTGCGAGGCCATCTAAGTAATCTATAAAATGAAAAACCATTTCTGCAGTTGAGCTCATCGACGTGTCGCTATACGTAACTGCAGCATATTCATCGGGTTGTGGGTGATGATCGATCATGATAAACGGTACATCCAACGATTCAAGGACTTCGCCAAAACCACCGGTTCTGTTCAGTGCGTTGAAATCTAAAGTGAAAATCAGGTCTGCTTGCTGACAAGTATCTACAACGGCATCGTGTTGCCTTTCAAATTGAAGTATTTCGTCGCTTCCCGGAAGCCATTTCAAAAAATCGGGATAATCGTTGGGCATAATAACATTTACTTCATAGCCTCTGTTTTTCAAAAAGAAATAGAGCCCTAAACAAGAGCCTACGGCGTCGCCGTCCGGATTTTTATGTCCGATAATTACGATTCTTTTTGAAACTTTAAGGAGCTGGATCGTGCTCTGTAACTGCTTTTCTGTCATTGGATGCGAAGATACAATTTCTTAATAGTTTGGGGTTTGATTTTGATATTAAAAATGGTACTTTTGCGCCCAAATTAGAGAAAAACTCATGAGAACAGACAGAACGTTTACAATGTTAAAGCCTGACAGTGTTGAAAAAGGAAACATCGGGCCTATTTTAGAAAAAATTAGCGCAGCAGGTTTCAGAATTGCTGCCATGAAATTAACGCAAATGACTCAAGCCGACGCTGAAGCATTTTATGCGATTCACAAGGAACGTCCATTTTTTGGAGAGTTGGTTGAATACATGACCCGTGGTCCTATTGTAGCTGCCGTATTAGAAAAAGAGAACGCTGTGGAGGATTTCAGAACCTTGATTGGTGCGACAAACCCTGCAGAAGCTGCAGAAGGAACCATTCGTAAATTATACGCTGCATCTATCGGTGAGAATGCAGTTCACGGAAGCGATAGCGACGAAAATGCTGAAATCGAAAGTCAGTTCCACTTTGCAGGAAGAGAAATTTTCTAAGGAGGGAACATTTATAATTGCAACAAAAAAGCCGCTAAATGCGGCTTTTTTTATTGAAGGATTAATTTTTTGATCAGGTCCTTACCAAGGGTTTCATTCAACAAGGTTATTATTTTTTCCTTTCCATAGCTCAATTCTTCACGAAGCACAGAAGATGATAATTGTACGTAAAGAGTTTCTCTATCCAGGTGAACGCGCGTCGTATATTTTGAGATAGCCTCTCCCAACACTTGATGCCAGGCTTCTTCCGCTGAAACCTTATTCAAACCTTTTTCAAGTTTTCCATTGGCAATAAAATCCTTGAGCACATCGCCCAAAGAACTGTGTTCTCGATTTCTTTTACTCATTTTTAATGATAAAAGGTTTATATCGCTTGTACAGATATATTTTTCCTTCTGCGTTTTTAATTATTAAGTTTTCTTTTGTCGATTCGAGCACCGTTTCTTCCCATTCGTCATAGGGTGTTAGGTATACTAAAACAAGTGTATTATTTTCGACCTTTACTTCAAATGCTTCATTTTGAGCAAAAGTTAAGAAAGTACCGTCCAATTGAGGACTTACCTTTTTGCGTGTTCCCTTCAAATCAATTACTTCAATGAAATCAACAGTAGTATTTACCGAGAAAGATTTTTCAAAACCTTCCGCATCTGTTACTGATTCAATTTCCCAATAGCCATTCAAATTGTCCTTCATTTCATCCAGATTTTTTGAATCACAAGAATAAATTAGAAACACAAAGATGAAACCGAGGTATTTCATAAGGGGAACATTTTATAGCTTTGATGTACTTTTTTTATCACATTTTCAGTCCGCTCGGCATGGGTGTCGCTAATAAATAACTGACCGAAATTTTCATTATCTACTAAGGTAATGATTTGTGCCACGCGCTCTTCATCTAATTTGTCAAAAATATCGTCCAACAGTAAAATCGGATTTACATTGCTGCGAGCTTTCATAAAATCGAATTGCGCTAATTTTAAGGCAATTAGAAATGATTTTTGCTGTCCTTGGGAACCAAACTTCTTAATGGGATGACCTTCAATCTCAAAGACTAAATCGTCCTTATGGATGCCAAAATTGGTGTATTGCGTGATACGGTCTTTCGCTTTATTTGCTTCGAGAAGCGGTAATAATTCGTCTTCAAATAACTGACTCTGATAGATCAAATCTACTGTTTCATTTCCATTGCTGATTGATCGATGCCTGGCTTGAAAAATAGGCTGAAACTGATCCAGAAAGGCACTGCGCTTTTCAAACAATACGCTGCCATAGGAATGAAGCTGTTGGTTGTAAATGTCTAAGGTGTCTTGGTTGTACGTTTGGTTCACGGCAAAGTATTTCAACAAAGAATTTCGTTGGGTAAGTACCTTGTTATAGGCGATTAACGATTGAAGGTATTTTGGGTCGCCTTGCGCAATAACGCCATCCATAAATTTTCTTCGGGTATCACTGCCTTCGATAATGAGGTCTCTGTCACTGGGAGAGATAATAACCAAAGGTAAAAATCCGATATGATCACTAAACTTTTCGTAGGCTTTGCTGTTTCGCTTGATCATCTTTTTCTGACCTTTTTTTGCGCTAACTACAATTTTTTCGGTCTCGTTTTCTTTTTGGTAATGACCTTCAATGACAAAAAATTCGGTGCCGTGTTTGATATTTTGGAGGGTAATGGGATTAAAATAACTTTTACCAAAAGATAAATGATAAATTGCATCGAGCACATTGGTCTTTCCAACCCCGTTTAAACCGACAAAGCAGTTTATTTTTGGATCGAATTCAAAGGTCTGAGACTCGAAGTTTTTATAATTCAGTAAAGATAATTTATCTAAAATCATCAATTTCAATAGGTTATATTGTTTTAATGGGAAAGAGAGTTCAGAAATAAAACTCACTTCTAGCATCCGCAAAATATTGATTTTTCCCTTTTAAATTGTAATAAAAATTATATTTTTGCCCCTCAATAATCAGATACTATGGCAACCTACAAGAAAAGAGGTAATAAACCTAGAACTAAGGCCGAAAAGGAAATAGAAATCGAAGACGGAAGTACTACTGCTGAAGTTTTTAAATCGTTGGATGAAGGAGCTTCAAAGACTGAGGCATGGGTAGAGAAAAATCAAAAAGCGATTTTTGGTGTAGTAGCGACTATCGCTGTGTTGGTTTTGGGGTACATCGCGTATCAAAAATTTATTTTGGAGCCTAAGCAAATGGAGGCTACCAATGAAATCTATCAAGCAAACTCTTATTTTGAACAAGCCTTAAACGCTACTTCAGAGAAAGATTCATTGTATAACTTGGCATTGAATGGTAATGCCGGAAAGTATGGTTTGATCGACATCGCTGAAAAATACAGTGGGACTCCTGCTGGAAATGTAGCAAACTACCAAGCAGGAATGGCTTATTTGAATACCAACAAGTATCAAGAAGCAATCAACTATTTAGATAAGTTTTCCGGAGATAATATGATTCTAGCTCCTTTAGCTAAAGGGGGAATTGGAGATGCATTTATTCAGTTGAACCAACCTGAAGAAGCTTACAAATACTATAAGGAAGCGGTATCGCTAAGTAAAAATGAAGTAACAACCCCTCGTTTTTTATTGAAAGCCGGTGTTACTGCAATGAACTTAGGGAAAATTGATGAAGCCTTTGTGCATTTCGATCGCATTGCGAACGAGTTCAGAGATGCTCCAGAAGCTGCTAAAGCTATAATTTACAGAGGTCAGGCGGAAGCAATGAAATAAACCCATGGCTACCACCAATTTATCTTCTTACGATAAGAACACAATTCCAAACGCGAAAGACTTTCGGTTTGGAATTGTTGTTTCAGAATGGAACCAATCGATCACAGAAGGGATGTTTCAAGGTGCATTTGATGCGCTTTTGGACTGCGGAGCCATAAAGGATAATATCGTTCGTTGGAATGTTCCGGGAAGTTTCGAACTTATTCATGGATGTAAATTAATGGCGAATAGTTACGATATGCTTGATGCCATTATAGCCATCGGCAGTGTGATTCAAGGGGAGACCAAACACTTCGATTACGTATGTGAAGCGGTGGCTCAAGGAATTAAAGACCTCAATGTACATGGAACGATTCCTGTTATCTTTTGTGTACTCACCGACAACCATATCCAACAGTCCATTGACCGCAGTGGTGGGAAACATGGAAACAAAGGTACCGAGGCCGCAATCGCCGCAATTAAGATGGCGCAACTTCGCAAGGAAGCACGCTTTTAAAAGACTTCTTGTTAACAATTTTTAGGAATTCCGCTACGGCATTGTTTTTGATTTTACCTAACTTTGAAAACAGTACCGATATGATAAAATTCACCCTCATAAAGAAGTTAAAAACGAACAATCGTTTTAATTATACGCCTCGTTATTACAAAGGCAAGGAAGAGGCAGACGCTTCAGCCTACTCCACTAAAATGGACATGTACAACGAAACTTACAATAAAAATGATTTTGGTGGACAATGGAGTCAAGCTCGGTTGGACAAACGAAATCGCAATAATGTTGAATTCAACAAAACAGTTTTAGTGATTGCCGGTGTTCTGTTAATTCTGTTCCTATGGTTAATCGATTTTGACCTAAGCATTTTCACCCAAGCCCGTTAAATGGCAGATATAATTAAGTTACTCCCCGATCATGTTGCGAATCAAATTGCCGCCGGTGAAGTGGTCCAAAGACCCGCTTCGGTGGTCAAAGAATTATTAGAGAATGCCATTGATGCAGATGCTACCGAAATTAAATTAGTTTTAAAAGACGCGGGGAAAAGTTTAATTCAAGTAATCGATAATGGCGTAGGGATGAGTCCTACCGACGCACGATTAAGCTTTGAGCGTCATGCAACTTCCAAAATTGATACCGCAGAGGATTTATTCAATCTACATACCAAAGGATTTCGAGGTGAAGCCCTGGCAAGTATTGCCGCTATTGCTCACGTCGAATTAAAAACCAGAAATGAAGCGACTGAAATTGGCACTAAAATTTGCATCGAAGGAAGTGAAGTAAGTGCGCAAGAAGCTACTGTGGTTCCTGTGGGGACGACTATTTCTGTAAAGAATTTATTCTATAATATTCCTGCACGAAGAAATTTTTTAAAAAGTAATCCGGTAGAAACACGTCATATTATTGATGAATTTCATCGGGTGGCTTTGGCACATCCTTCTGTTGCCTTTAAAATGATTCACAATGGAAACGATGTTTTCAATTTACCCGAATCGAATAGCAGGCAGCGCATCGTGAATATTTTTGGATCAAAGACTAATGAAAAATTGGTGCCCGTTTCAGAGGAAACCGATATCGTGAAAGTGACAGGTTTTGTGTTAAAACCCGAGTTTGGTAAAAAGAGCAGGGGAGAGCAATTCTTTTTTGTGAACGATCGATTCATAAAAAGCCCATACCTACATCATTCTGTAAGTTCAGCTTTTGAAGGATTAATGCGTCCTGACCACCATCCCGGATATTTTCTATTTCTGGACGTGGATCCACATTCTATCGATATAAACATTCACCCCACCAAGACGGAGGTAAAATTTGAGGACGAGCATGCTATTTATGCCATGCTTCGCTCTACAATAAAGCATAGTTTGGGGCAATTTAATGTGGCTCCTGTTTTGGATTTTGATAAAGATGCGACTTTCGACACCCCCTATGCGTACGCAGGTAAATCACCTGTAATGCCTACCATCGAAGTTGATAAAAATTTCAACCCATTTGACAACGAGCGAAAGCAACCCAGCATTAAGTTTCCGTTTAAACGAGAATCTGCATCCTCTTGGGAATCCTTGTATGTAGGTTTAAAAGATCAAAATGAAAGAGATCGGGAATTGGGCAGCTTTGAGGTCGAAAGTGAAGAAGTTTCCGGAAGTTTATTTACTTCTGAAAAGTCGTCGGAGGCTCATGTCACCTTTCAAATTCAAAATAAATATATTGTTAGCTCCATAAAGAGTGGGTTGATGATTATTCACCAGAATTTAGCCCATCAACGAATCCTCTACGAAGGATTTTTGAAGAGTATTACCATTAATGAAGCGGTGAGTCAGCAGTTATTATTTCCTTTAACCTTGCATTTTTCCAAACCCAAAGTTGTATTGTTGCAAGGGTTAAAGGAACAATTAGAATATACCGGATTTATCTTTTCAAAACTGGAGGATGAAATGGCAGAAATACAAGGAATTCCGGTAGGAGTTGTTGAAAGCAGTATTGAAGGGATTTTTGAACAACTTATTAGCGATTTTCAAAATGATGTGCCCGATGCTGGATTTAGTCAAAACGATTTACTGGCAAAATCATTAGCAAAGACCATGGCCATTAAAACGGGTGTCTCTATGCAAAGAGAAGCACAAGAGCATTTAATCCATCAATTGTTTGCCTGCAAGGAGCCAAGTGTTTCTCCGGATAACCGACCGGTACTTATTACGATGGATGTTGCAGATTTCGATAAAAAATTTATGTAATGGGAAGAGTTACTGAAACGATAAAAGCCTTGATTATTTGTAATGTCCTTTTTTTCTTAGGGACGTTAATTTCCGGCGATATCGTGTATCGTCTTTTTTCGCTCTACTATTTTGAAAACCCGGATTTTCAGGTTTGGCAGCCTGTAACGCATATGTTCATGCATGGTGGCCTAATGCATATTGTGTTCAACATGTACGCATTGTGGGCTTTTGGCTCACCTCTGGAGGCGCAATGGGGCCGGAATAAGTTTTTGTTTTTCTATTTTTCTGCAGGATTAGGTGCCGCCTTGATCCATTCCTTGGTATCGTATTATGAAGTTCATTCAGTGATGAGTCAGTTGCTGAGCGGAGGATGGAGTGAAGGAGAAATTCAGAATTATCTCCTTAATGGAAAAGGAGGGAGCACCAGCGTTTTAGAGACTGTATCCAGGGAACAAATCGAAAGTATGGCAATTGCATTTCACACGCCTGCGGTTGGAGCGTCGGGAGCAATTTATGGCGTGTTGGTGGCTTTTGGAATGATGTACCCCAATGTAGAGTTGATGTTACTGTTCTTCCCTGTCCCGGTAAAGGCGAAATACTTTATTCCCGGATTAATTTTATTGGACTTGTTCAGCGGATTAACCGGATTTTCGTTATTTGGTCAAAATATTGCCAATTGGGCCCACATAGGAGGTGCGCTGTTCGGATTTATGATGGCGTATTACTGGAAAAAGAATAGTTTTAATAATCATCGTTGGAATTAATATGGCCGGAGGAAGTTTAGCATATCAATTTAAAACTGCCGATATCATCACCAAGGTAATCGCCATTAACGTGATCGTTTTTTTGGTGGTCACTATATTCTCGGCCTTGCTGCAAATAAATCCTAGTACTTTAATAAGTTGGTTTCAATTACCGGAAGCTTTAGGGGCCTTTATTACACAGCCATGGTCTTTGGTTACGTATAGCTTTATTCATACCGGATTTTTTCATATTCTGTTTAATATGCTATGGCTCTACTTTTTTGGGCGTTATGTACTAAACTTGTTTTCAGAAAAGCGATTTTTAACCCTTTACTTGCTTGGAGCTATAAGCGGTGGGTTGGTATACATACTGTCTTATAATTTGTTTCCTGCTTTTTCTATGTTCAATGGGAATCTTATCGGTGCATCTGCGGCGGTAATGGCCTTAATGGCGTTCAGCGCTACTTATACCCCTAATGCTCCTGTTCGCATTTTTACATTTAACTTGAAACTTTGGCACATTGCTGTATTTCTTATCATGTGGGATCTTGTGCGTTTGCCTTCCTTAAATAATGCGGGAGGATTATTGGCACATTTAGGAGGTGCTGCTTTTGGGTATGTCTTTGCCCGACAATTGATGAAGGGGAATGATCTTGGAGCCTGGTTTGAACGGCTCATGGACCGCATTGCGGCATGGTTTAAACCTCGCGATAAGAAACCGTTTAAGAAGGTTCATCGAAATCGTGCAACACAATCAAAAACGGAACGTTCTAAGAGTACTGATTCAAAATCTGATCATCAAAAAAAGATTGATGCTATCTTGGATAAAATTGGGAAAAGCGGATACGACAGTCTCACAAAGGACGAAAAGGACTTTCTTTTTAAAGCAGGTAAGGATCATTAACTAAACCAATTTACATTGCGCAACATACAATTTTTGGGGAAATTGTTTTATTTAATGAACATCATAGCAGCCCTACTGTTATTGATTTCATTTGTTTTACCGTATTTACCCTCCTCGCGCTTTCCAAACCTTTCTATCCTAAGTCTGGCGGTATCTCCGCTTATACTTATAAATGTCTTGTTTCTTGCCTATTGGCTCTTTCGCTTGAAGAAACGTTTGTGGTTTTCACTCGTGGTTTTGATTATTGCATACATCCACTTTCATGCTTTTTTTGAAATTTCTTCTGCAGGCTCTACGGAAGGCCATTCGAAGCACCTGAAGCTCTTGTCCTATAATGTTCGACTATTCAATGCTTATGAAAAGGAGCCGAAACAGGATAAAGTCGCTGCAGATTTGCGAGCATTAATGGATACAGAGCAACCCGATGTTATTTGCATTCAAGAATATTATGCGAATAATAAGGCCGATTTTTCAGCGTATCCTTATCAGTTTATTCATTTTAAAGACCCTTCTCATAAATTGGGTCATGCGATTTTTTCAAAATTTCCAATATTGAATAAAGGAAGTTTTGATTTTGAAAAAACTTCTAACAATTCATTGTTTGCAGATTTATTGATTGATAACGACACCGTCCGAATCTATAACTTACACTTACAATCATTGGGAATTCTTCCCACCGTAGATTTTTTGCAGCAACGGGGTACCGAGCAAATCAAGGAACGCATGTCGGTGAGTTTTGCCCAACAGGAATTTCAGGCGGCTGAAATTTTAAGGCATAAAAAGAAATGTCCCTATCCGGTATTGATAGCTGGAGATTTTAATAACACATCGTTTTCTTATGTATATCGGCAGTTAAAGGAAGGCATGTTGGATGCTTTTCAAGAAAAGGGAAACGGGATTGGGACCTCCTATTTTTTTAATCGTTATCCCATAAGAATCGATTTTATTCTAAGCTCCTCCGAATTTGAGGTAATCGATTTCAATAATATTACGCAATCCTTTTCCGATCATTACCCTATCGTTTCCACTTTAGCCTGGGATTAGAAGTCTAGGGACTGGTTTTCAAGATAGCTAAGAGTATTGGGCCCCTCATTGAAAAGCAGGTCCAAGATGCTTAAATTCGGAATAAATTCCTCTTGTTTTTGCAATACCTGATTGTAAGGACTTAAAGCATACTCCCTGGCTTTTTTTACATCGGCCAGATATCGTAAATCCTGTTGTATAGGCTTTCTGAAATATTCCTCGGTAGATGTAAACGAAGTCTCAAGCCCTATTAACTCTGAAATTCGCTCAAAAATCTTAAGATTAAAATCCAGTAAATGGACTACTGGTTCTTGAAACAAATCTATAAGATCGTCTTCATAGAATTCAAAGAAAGGGGAGGTGCGGTATGCCGATTGGAGCGACTTCCAATGTTGGGATTGCCATGGGAATCGATTGTCCACAATAACTTCACGCGTAGAAAGACGCTGGCCATTTTTTGCATGCTGAATAGGCACATTCAACAATAGTTTTCCATTAGAATGGGCTATGTAGGTTCGATTCCGATAGGTTTGTTTTTGGTAGTTATCACAAACCTCAAAAACCACATGTTCAGCTTGTGCAATGGCAGTCATTGCGGCCAAACAAGGAAAATAGGTGGGATAGATCAAAATCATGAACCCTTCAATTTGCTATGAGGATGCTTTTTTCTTTCTGAAAAAGTTAAAGATGAAATACCCTGCCAAGACTATTAAAAACCATTTGAAATAAGAAACAGGTTCTCCGGAACCACCTACAGTAGTAAACATTCGCTCCCATCGAATTTTTGAGAATCCTTTTTTGTTGGCATCCAAGCTTAACCAAATGAATACGGGCTTACCAACCACATGGTTGTAAGGCACATACCCCCATGAACGCGCATCTTGAGAATTATCCCTATTGTCTCCCATGAGCCAATAGTAGTCCATTTTGAAGGTATATTCATTTAACGGTTGCCCATTGAGCAGTACCTGCGTTCCCGATTGGGTAACTTTATTTTCGATACCAAGCTCGGTCCCTTCATACACCTCAATAATTCGTTTATAAAAGGGAATACTCTCGGGTGTGATTTTCACGGTAGTGCCTGCTTCTGGAATATAAATCGGGCCAAAGAAATCGTTATTCCAAGGGTAACTTTCACTGTAAGGAAAAATATCTTTTGAGAAGCTTCCTTTTTCGCTTTTCAATTTTCTGATGGAAACGATGTCGGGGAAATTCTTGAGCTGATCGGCGATACTTTCCGACATATGAGCAATATGGGTAATGTTTCTTGTTTCATTATCCACTGCCGAAATACCAATGTCTGAGATTTTAAATCGGTCGTAAATAGCGGGACTAGGAACATTGGATCCCATGCCATTTCGATCGACCATGACCAAGGGCCGCTTAGAAACAATCTCATAAACAAATTGAATTTTAGCGCGATCCGGTAAATCGTTTTGCTTACCGTTGATATAAACGTAGCCGTTTCGAACTTCCAGTGAGTCACCCGGTAATCCAACACAGCGTTTTACATAATTCGATTTTTTGTCGATGGGTTTTTGAACACTTCCCCGCATATGCCCTGGACGAATATCGATAAGGGTGTCTACAGGCCAGTTGAAAACAACAATGTCGTTTCGTTGTACATCCTGAAAGCCCGGAATCCTAAAATAAGGGAGTTGAGGTTTGCTTAAATACGACTTCGTTTTCACCACAGGCAAGGTATCATGCACCATGGGTAATGCAAGAGGAGTTACAGGTGTTCGGGCACCATAATGGAACTTGCTCACAAAAAGGTAATCCCCGACCAGTAAGGTTTTTTCCAAGGAAGAGGAAGGTATGGTGAATGGTTGCATTAGGTAGGTGTGCACTAGGGTCGCTGCCACAATGGCAAAAAGAATAGAACTTACCCATTCTCCGGTGCTCGTTCTTGGTTTTAAACTTCGATCTGCTTGATACTCTAATTTCTGTGTATAACTTAGATAGAAAATATACAGGCCTAAGCTCAATAAAACTAAAATGGTGTGGTTGCGCTTATTGAATCCAAAGCTCCGAATGGTTTCCACCCATACGGCAGGAAACATCATCAAGTTTACAACGGGTACAAATAAAAGAATTACCCACCACCAAGGGCGTTTAATTATTTTCATTAAAATCACAGCGTTGTACACTGGAACTCCTGCCTCCCAAGCCTTTCTTCCCGCTGCCACGTACATTTTCCAAGTTGCGAGAAAATGAACAAGCTGTACGATGATAAATACTACAAACCAACCAGTTAATGTCATAATCGTATTGTTTCTTTTAGAACCTCAGTTCCAAATCCCCAAGGGGGTTGTTTATGTTATACCTAAGACGTCCTTCATGTTATAAACGCCTGTTTTTCCTTTAAGCCATTCCGCAGCTAAAATTGCTCCTAGCGCAAATCCATCTCGGCTAAATGCCTCATGTTTTATACTTAAACAATCAATTTTCGATTGATAGTTAATGATGTGTGTCCCTTTAATATCTCCTTCTCGAATTGCCTCAATGGTTAACGCACCTGCTTTATTTTCATCGAGGATCCACTCTTTTTTATCTGAATGCCGCAATAAATCTTCTGCCAAGCTAATAGCGGTTCCACTTGGCGCATCTTTTTTGGCCGTATGGTGAATTTCAATCATCGAAGGGATATATTCCTTCCATGGTTCCATTAATGCTGCAAAATACGAATTGAGGCTGAAAAATAAATTTACTCCAACACTGAAGTTGGACGCATAAATCAAGCTTCCGTTACTTCCTTCACATTTTTTTAATACCTCATCCCATCGATCTAGCCAACCCGTAGTTCCACAAATAACCGGGATTTTATACTTAAAACAATCTAAAATATTATCGACGGCTGCTTCGGGAATCGAAAATTCAATGGCAACGTCGGCTTCCATTAAATTACCCTCCGTTTCCTTTCCACTGCGTTTACAAACTACTTGATGGCCTTTCTGAATGGCAAGTTGTTCTATGGTTTTACCCATTTTTCCATATCCAAGTAAGGCGATTTTCATTTTAAATTAAACGTTAGGGTTAATCCGTAATTCGGTACTGTATTCACCGGATCTACTTTGATATTGGGTTGTAAGGTTAAATCTTCACTAATGTTATACTGTCGTAAATGTGCATCAACGTTTGCATCAATAATATTGAGCATATAGAAAACTATAGAGACAATGATGCTCACATTTTTATTTCTTCCGGCTGTTTTTTGAGCGTCTCTTAGCCGACTGTCGGAAATTCCTTGAAATTCGTCATCTTCGAATCCTGCCAGCCTACGTTTATAGGCATCGCGAAATCGGTTGTAATCTTCGGTGTTTTGAATGTAAAAATAAATACCGGCTCCCATCCCTGCATAGATGATGGGAATTTTCCAATATTTCTTATTGTATGCTTGTCCTAAACCAGGCAATACAGCTGAATAAAAGGCTGCAGTTGCTGGCGCTAACGGATTGTATTCTTCTTTTAGGGTAATGGTGTCTTTGATAATAAGGTTGCCTTCCTTTTCAATCGTCAGGCTGTCAGTTTGTGCGGTAAGCACCAGGGAACCGATAAAAAAAAAGATATGAAAAAATTTATTTTTCACTTTTTATCAGGTTCAGAATACGTTTAAAATCGGCTTCATTTTTAAAGGGAACGACCAACTGACCTTTTCCATTTTTTTGAGCCTTTACGGTTACTTTTGCATCTAAGAAATCGGATAGTTCTCGACTTCCTTTATTCACAAAATGAGGTACTTCCTTTTTCTTGGTCGGTGTTTTTGCGTCAGGATTTTTATAACTACGAACCAAGGCTTCCGTATCTCGAACCGAAAGCGACTGACTCAAGATCTTTTCATAGATGTCCAATTGATCTGAAGGATCTTCAACATTAATGAGCGCTCGTCCGTGACCCATGGAGATGAAGCCATCGCGCATGCCGGTTTGAACAATGGGGTCTAGCTTTAACAGCCGTAGGTAATTGGTTACTGTAGACCGGTTTTTTCCAACTCGATCACTCAAAGTTTCTTGGGTAACCCTCACTTCTTCAATAAGACGTTGATAAGAAAGTGCAATTTCGATAGGGTCAAGGTCTTGCCGTTGAATGTTTTCTACCAAGGCCATTTCAAGGGATTCTTGGTCGTTGGCAATACGAATGTAAGCGGGAATAGTTTCTAATCCTACAAGCTTAGAAGCTCTAAACCGACGTTCTCCGCTTACGAGTTGGTAGGAATTGAAACCCATTTTTCGAACGGTAATGGGTTGAATCACACCAAGTTCTCGAATAGAGGAAGCTAATTCTCGCAGGGTTTCTTCATTAAAACTGGTTCGTGGTTGAAAGGGGTTCACTTCAATGGAATCCAATTCTAATTCCACGATATTTCCAACTACTTTATCGGCATTTTTATCTTCCACCGATTTGATATCGTTGGATGGATCTTTCAGAAGCGCTGAAAGTCCGCGACCTAATGCTTGTTTTTTCGTTGCTTTCGCCATAAATCCTTAGCCGTTTTTCTCAATTAATTCCTGCGCCAAACTTAAGTAATTATTGGCACCTTTGCTACTTGCATCGTAGCTAATAATGCTTTCTCCATAACTGGGTGCTTCGCTTAAACGGACATTTCGTTGAATGATTGTCTCGAATACCATTTCATCAAAATGTTTTTTAACTTCTTCAACCACTTGATTCGACAGACGAAGTCGTGAATCGTACATGGTGAGAAGTAAGCCTTCAATGTCCAAGTTAGGGTTGTGAATTTTTTGAATACTTTTTATAGTGTTTAACAGCTTTCCTAGTCCTTCTAATGCAAAATATTCACACTGAATTGGGATCATTACCGAGTCTGCAGCAGTCAGCGCATTTAGTGTTAGCAATCCAAGGGAAGGGGCGCAATCGATTAAAATGAAATCGTATGTTTCTTTTAAGTTTTCAATGGCGCGTTTTAGCATGTACTCCCGTTCTTCCTTATCGACCAATTCAATTTCAATAGCCACAAGGTCGATGTGGGCCGGAATTAAATCTAAGTTTGGAGAGTTTGTAGGAATGATGGCCTGCTTTGCCGTAATGGTATGTTCAAGCAATTGGTAGGTGCCAAGTTCCACTTGATCAACGTCAATTCCAAGTCCAGAAGTGGCATTTGCTTGTGGATCTGCATCAATTAACAACACTTTTTTCTCTAGGACTCCCAGAGATGCAGCCAGATTTACTGAAGTTGTTGTTTTACCTACGCCTCCTTTTTGATTAGCAACAGCAATTATTTTACCCATTAAATTCCTACACGTTTAAGGGTTAAAAATACAACTAATTATGCGTACCAAAAATGAATTTTGTTAACAGGAAGTAAACAATTGTGAAACAATCGAATGCTTTGAAAATGTACGGTTTGAGGGTTTATTTTCCTTTTTTTGCACGAATCATCGCTTCGAGCATGTCCCACATTTCTTCGGGAACTTGGTCCAATAGGTTAAACTGCCCCGCACCCTTTAGCCATTCGCCTCCATCGATGGTAATCACTTCTCCATTCACATAAGCGGAGAAATCAGAAACCAAGTACGCTGCCAAATTGGCCAATTCTTGATGGTCTCCAACGCGTTGGAGGGGCACTTTTTTGGCGAGATCAAACTTTTCTTTCAAATCGCCCGGAAGCAATCTGTCCCACGCACCTTTGGTAGGAAAAGGTCCTGGCGCAATGGCATTAAAGCGCATGCCGTATTTAGCCCATTCCACCGCTAGAGAGCGGGTCATGGCAAGTACCCCGGCCTTGGCTGTAGCGCTTGGAACTACATAGGCCGATCCCGTCCAAGCATAGGTGGTCACAATATTCAAAACTACTTTTTCACGCTCTTTTTGGTCGATCCAATGCTTTCCGAATGCCAGTGTACAGTTCTTGGTTCCTTTTAAAACGATATCGATAATGGTATCAAAAGCATTGGCCGATAAACGCTCGGTGGGGGAGATGAAATTTCCTGCAGCGTTATTGAGTAAAACATCTACATTTCCAAAATGCTCGTAAGAGGCTTTTACCATGTTTTCCACTTGCTCGTAATCCCGAACATCACAGGCAACAGGCAAGACTTTTCCGCCGGTGGCAGCTTCTAACTCTTCTTTTACTGCTTGGAGTTTTTCTAAGTTTCTGGAAGTAATTACCACATTGGCACCCAACTCGAGAAAGTAGGAGGTCATCGCTTTCCCGAGCCCGCTTCCTCCACCGGTAACAACTATGGTTTTTCCTTTAAGTGCGTCGTCGCGCAGCATTTTAGCTTTTACATCCATGATAGCAATTTTGATTTTCGTAAAATTACAAATTATGGATGTTACAATGCCGTTTCATTGTTATTTTCTCAGGAATCTGTTTCGAGAAGTATGTTTAAGATTTCAATAGCAGCTTCACTTATTTTTGTCCCCGGACCATAAACGGCTGCAGCACCTGCATCAAATAAAAATTGATAATCTTGATGCGGTATCACACCACCAACAATCACCATAATATCGTCGCGGCCGTACTTTTTTAATTCTTCAATTACCTGAGGAACTAAAGTTTTATGCCCCGCCGCTAAGGAAGAAACTCCTAATATGTGAACATCGTTTTCCATGGCCTGCTTTGCGGCTTCCGCGGGGGTTTGAAACAAAGGGCCAATGTCAACATCAAATCCGACATCGGCGTAGCCCGTTGCGACAACTTTTGCACCTCGATCATGGCCGTCTTGCCCCATTTTGGCAATCATAATGCGCGGCCGACGTCCTTCAACTTCGGCAAATTGATCGGCTAATTCACGAGCCTTTTCAAACATGGGATCTTTTTTTATCTCTCGACTGTACACGCCACTAAACGATTTAATTTGTGCCTTATAGCGTCCAAAAACAGTTTCTAAGGCATCACTAATTTCTCCGAGGGTAGCCCTTTCGCGGGCTGCTTCCACGGCTAAAGCTAATAAATTTCCTTCACCCGATTGGGCGCAGCTAGTTAATTTTGAAAGGGCTTCATCCACTTTCTTTTGATTTCTTTCTGCTTTAATTCGCGCTAAACGTTCAATTTGTCCCTTTCGAACCTTTTGATTGTCGACGTCCAAAATATGTAGCGGATCTTCTTTTTCGAGTCGGTATTGATTTACACCAACAATAATGTCTTGGCCACTGTCGATTCGTGCTTGTTTACGAGCGGCAGCTTCTTCGATGCGCAACTTTGGAATTCCGGCTTCAATAGCCTTGGTCATTCCGCCTAACGCTTCTACTTCTTCTATGAGCACCCATGCTTTTTCAGCGATATCGTGCGTTAATTTTTCAACGAAATAACTTCCTCCCCAAGGGTCTACGGTTCTAGTAATCTCGGTCTCTTTTTGTAAATATAATTGAGTGTTTCTGGCAATACGTGCAGAGAAATCGGTTGGTAATGCAATGGCTTCGTCGAGTGCATTGGTATGCAGCGACTGGGTTCCTCCGAATGCCGCTGCCGCTGCTTCGATGCAGGTGCGCGCAACATTGTTAAAAGGATCTTGTTCTGTGAGGCTCCATCCGCTGGTTTGGCAATGTGTTCTAAGCGTAAGTGATTTTTCATTTTTAGGATTGAATTGAGACACTATTTTCGCCCATAACATCCGAGCAGCCCGCATTTTTGCGATTTCCATGAAATGATTCATTCCAATGGCCCAAAAGAACGATAGCCGAGGAGCGAACTCATCGATGTCCATTCCGGCCTCAATTCCTGTTCGAATGTACTCTAGGCCATCGGCAAGGGTGTACGCCAATTCAATATCGCAAGTAGCTCCGGCTTCCTGCATATGGTAGCCTGAAATCGAAATTGAATTAAACTTAGGCATGTGCTTACTGGTATATCGAAAAATATCACCAATAATTTTCATGGAAGGAGCAGGAGGGTAGATATAGGTATTCCGCACCATAAATTCTTTCAAAATATCATTTTGGATGGTTCCTGCCAATGCCTCCGGTTTCACTCCTTGTTCTTCGGCTGCAACAATGTAGAAAGCCATGATGGGCAAAACCGCACCATTCATGGTCATGGATACGCTCATCTTATCCAATGGAATTTGATCGAATAATATTTTCATATCCTCCACCGAATCAATCGCTACACCGGCCTTGCCCACGTCACCCACCACGCGTTCATGGTCGCTGTCGTATCCGCGATGGGTTGCCAAATCAAAGGCAACCGACAAACCTTTCTGACCTCCGGCAAGGTTGCGGCGGTAAAAAGCGTTGCTGTCTTCGGCTGTGGAAAACCCTGCATATTGTCGGATGGTCCAAGGACGTTGCACATACATGGTTGCATAAGGTCCTCTAAGAAAAGGCGCAGTTCCCGCACCAAAATCTAAGTGATTCACCGAAGCTAAATCGTCTTTGCCATATTTCGATTTAAAGACGACTCCTTCCGCAGTTTCCATTTCAGAAATAGCTGAGTCATTTTTTATTTTCGCTCTTTGGAGACTTAAATTTTGTACGTCGATTCTACTCATGTTCCTTCGTTTTTGGCGAGATTTTCATGTTCATTAAATAAACGTAGTAAGAATCCAGGGCCATATACATAGCAAGGTAGGGGTCTTGAATTACTTCAATAACATTAACGCGCATTGTTTCGGCTATTATTTTTGGATTCAAATAATTTACCTCCAACAAACTTTTAAACTTCTGGTGTAGTTCTTCGTTTCGAATATTGTCAAACAAGCACGAAACATAATCGCCGTGATAATTAAGTTTGAATTCTCCCGCTTCTTCAATCCATAAATCCGGCACCTTTTTTAAAGCTTCCAAAACATCTATAGAATGTTGAGAAACAATATTATTATAAGCGGCGATACCAGAAAACCCAAAATAGACGTATTGTCTGTATCCTTCCATATAATAGGAACTCGATCCGGTTTTAAAGTCGGTAAATTCGTTATAGTAAACCCCAAGATCTTCCTGAAAGCTGTAGAGCGCTTCATGCATTAAATCTTTGTTTGTGTCCTTAGGGCAATCTACTTTTTGCACGCGATCTTGATATAGAAAAGGTGTGGATTGCTTACACCCTGTAAAAAGGAGCAGGCTAAAAAGACTTCCAATGAATAGATTATTTCTCATGTGATAAACGTTCTTTTTCCAAAGTTTCGGCCCATCGCTTTTCAATGATGGGTTCAATAATGGTCTTTCTGTGTTTTGTTTTAACAAAGGGGTATAGCTCAAGGTCTTGATTCATGCGGTCCTCGTTGTTCTGATATTTATTGGTTCCGACCAAGGTTAATTTCCCTGATTCAAACCATTCTAGTTCCTTCAAATGACTCTCTTTAATTTTCTTTTGAAGGGTACCTTGCTTTAATTGGCTTAGTAAACCGCCTCCTTTTTCAATTTCTTTGAATAATTGCAAGGCTTTATCCGCAAATTCTTCGGTCAATCGTTCGATATAATAGCTTCCTTCGGCAGGATTCGACACATCGTTTAAATAGCTTTCAGCTTTCAAAATGATTAGCTGATTTCGTGATATGCGTTCCCCAAATTCATTGCTCTTGTGATAAAGTGCATCATAGGGCAGATTGCAAACCGCATTAGAACCACCCATCACGGCACTCATGCATTCGGTAGTGGTGCGGAGCATATTTACATTATAGTCGTAAATAGTTTTGTTTCGTTTGCTCGGGACAGCAAGTATCTCACATTCAATAGGAGCCTGAAAAGCTTCCGCCAACGTAGCATAAAGGATGCGCAGTGCTCTAAGCTTGGCAATTTCAAAAAAATAATTTCCTCCAATCCCAACCACAAAAGTGAGTTTGAAATTTTTAAGCGATAGGGATTCGTTTAAGAAATTCAAATATTCATTGGCATGCGCAAGGGCATAGGCAAGTTGCTGTACACAATTTGCTCCGGCATTTTGATAAAGATCCAGATGTACTCCAACGATGGCATCCGCCGGAAATTTCTGGACGAGCTCTTGTAAGATTTTGTGGTCTTTTTCAAGCTTATGGTGCCAATTTCCTTCTTTTTCCAAATGGTTGATGAGGTCTACATTCAGATGGAATTTTGCGTTTTTCTCTTTAAAGTAGGCTGTAAGATTTTCGAGGAAGGCTTTATCTAAAAATTGTAGTGCACAATAAAGGGTGTTTTCATTCCAAGGAAAATCTGAAAAAATCTGTTTAAAATCGAAAGGCTTTTCAGCAGTTATATAAATTCCTTCGGCTCCTTTGGACAAAGCTTCATCGATCAAGTTTTTACTGATGGTTTCATCGTCTATAAAAACATGTTGGATAACGTTCCATGAGTTAGGCACGCCGGGAACCGGAATTACTTCTTCGGGCATGTCGTCTTGGTGGTAAAAAGGTCGGATGTTAATTCCTTCCAAACTTTGCCAGACGAGCGTATCGTTGTAATCTGCCCCTTTTAATTCGGCTTGAATTTTTTGTTTCCATTGTTTGGAAGAAACTGGGTCAAATTCAGAAAATAATTTTTTACTCATTATTGCCTTTTTTTTGAAGGCTATCTTCGTATTGAATAATATAGATATCTTCGTTTTCTTTCTTCAAGTAATATTTTTCGCGCGCGTATTTTTCCATCTCGTTGCTGTCTTCCATTTTTTCGATGAAGGCCTTATCGCGAGCAATCTCGTTCTGGTATTCTTCTTTTTTTTGCTCTAGCGCATCGATATCTTCATTCAGCTCTTTGTGAATGAAATAGGAATTCGTATCGAAAAAGAACATCCAAATTATAAAGAATACCAATATGAGCACATATTTGTTACTTACAAATCGCACCCATTTTTTATTTTTAAATTCAGACAGTTTCACTGTGTAAAGTTAAGATAATCTTTGGTGAATGATGCTTCGAATAAGTTTTACTGCCACCGTATTATATCGATTGGTAGGAATAATGATATCGGCATATTCCTTGGTAGGTTCGATAAATTCTTGGTGCATGGGTTTTAAGGTGCTTTGATAGCGGTTGAGTACTTCGTTTAAATCCCGTCCTCGTTCCGCTATGTCGCGTTTTAGTCTTCGGATAAGACGTTCGTCGCTATCGGCATGAACATATAATTTTATGTCGAACATGGCCCTTACTTCGGGATGTGTTAAGATTAAAATGCCTTCAACAATAATTACTTTTTTAGGGTAGGTGGTGATGGTTTCGTTGGTTCGGTTATGTTCCACAAAAGAATATACTGGTTGCTCTATGGCGTTACCTTTGCGCAATGCTTGCAAATGAGTTTCCAATAACTCAAAATCGATGGCTTTTGGATGATCGAAATTAATTTTTATGCGTTCTTCAAACGATAAATGACTGGTATCTCTATAATAGGAATCTTGAGAAATTACACAAACTTCATCTTCCGGAAGTTCACTTATAATTTGATCTACAACCGTAGTCTTTCCACTTCCTGTACCCCCTGCAATCCCAATAATAAGCATAGATTTCTGTTTGTTCAAAGTTATGAATATTCAAAATGTAAAAAGTAAAATAGTTGGAGATTTTATCCAATTTTAGGGTAGTTATGAGGAATTTTTTAAAAATAATGAACCAATTTAAATGATGATAATTATCATAGATTGACAAAATCTTCCCTTATAGATTTGTATCAAATTAATTAAGGATCCAATTCCAACGTTATGAAACAATTTGTAATTCTTCTGGTTTTTGCACTTGCCTCTAGCTTAGGTTTCACTCAATCGAAAACGAATGCTTCCGATAAAGAAGGGATGGCGATGCAAGCTTATCCGCTAAACAGTGCAAAGTCTAAATTTGTAATTAAAGGTACATCCTCTCTGCACGATTGGGAAATGATTTCAGAGAATTGTTCAGGTTCTATTCGGATGGAACCTTCTTCAGAAACCTTATCTATCGCCGATATACAGGTGAAAGTAGAGGTGAAATCCCTAAAGAGTGGAAAGAATCTTATGGATAAAAAAACCTATGATGCTTTAAAAGAAGACAAGTTTCCCACCATCACTTATAAGTATGAAAAGATAGGTGCTTTAAAGGCTACCGGAGCAAACGAATATTCAGTGACCTTAAACGGAACCTTGACTATCGCCGGTAAATCTAAAAATGTACCCATCGATGTGATTATCACAAAAAATAATAACAGTATCACTATTAAAGGCGAAAAACCTTTAAAAATGACCGACTTTGGAGTGGTCCCTCCAACAGCATTACTCGGAACTATTAAAACGGGTGATGATATAACTATTCACTTTAATCTAAATTATAACTAATCATGAGAAATCTAGTAAGTAAATTAACCCTGATGATGATGCTTACGGCTGTTACTGTAGGCTTTGGTCAGAACAAACGTAGTTTAAACAATTACAGAGAACCCAGTAAAGAAGGAATCAATGTATTTGAAGCCCCTAAAGACACGGCTACTGCCGAATTTGATGGTGTGAAAGTACGTGTTGGAGGATCCTCCGCACTTCAATTCCAAGCAATCGATCATGAAAATGGTTGGGTAGATACCGACAATCCTGATAGCCCTTGGTTTGAACAACTCCCATTGAAAGAAATAGGGGATAATTTCAACCTTGCAACTGCAAACTTGGATTTAGATGTACAATTACATGATGGATTGCGCATGCACTTGCGTACTTATCTATCTTCTCGTCACCACCCAGAACCTTACGTAAAAGGTGGGTACATTCAGATTGATAACTTGAACTTTATCCAAGATGGATTATTGGCCGATTTAATGAAGAATGTAACCGTTAAACTTGGTCACATGGAAAATAACTATGGAGACATGCACTTCAGACGTTCCGATAATGCTCAAGCTTTATACAACCCATTCGTAGGAAACGCCATCATGGATGCTTTTACAACAGAAGTAGGGGGAGAAGTATATTACCAAAATAATGGTTGGATTGCTATGGTAGGCTTGTCTAATGGTAAATTGAATCAAGCAGTAGACAGACCTGAAACAACATCTCCTTCTGTCTTAGCTAAATTAGGATGGGACAAGCAAGTTAATAGTGATCTGCGCGTTCGTTTAACAGGTTCTCTTTATAATACTGCTCACGCTGCTCGAGTTTATCTATACTCTGCTGACCGTGCCGGTTCAAGATATTATTTAGTAATGGAAGATTCTGATGCAAGTGCAACTGACAATTTCCGTTCTGGTCGTTTTGATCCTGGATTCCGTAATGAAGTTACTGCAATTATGATCAACCCATTCGTGAAGTATGGTGGATTGGAATTCTTTGGAATGTTTGAAACTTCTACTGGTCGAGCTGCTTCTGAATTTGATGATAATGGAGATCCTTCTGATAGAAACTTTACTCAAATAATGGCAGAGCTATTGTATCGATTTGGAAACAATGAAAACCTTTATGTGGGTGGACGCTACAATAATGTAAGTGGTGAACTAGCTGGAGGAACCGATATATCTATTAACCGAATTAATTTTGGTATGGGTGCGTTCTTAACTAAAAATGTTTTAGCTAAGCTAGAGTACGTGTCACAGACATACAACGATTTCGAAGAAGGAAGTCAGTATTATGACGGAAAATTTAATGGTGTAGTTCTGGAAGCCGTAATTAGCTTCTAGTGATTATATTATTGTCCAAAAAAGGCCGCATCTTGCGGCCTTTTTACTTTTTAGGAATTAGGCACTAATCGAACAATGCCATCGCCCTCTAAAGCGATATAAATAAATCCATCGGGACCCATTTTTACATTACGCACTCTTCCGATGTCTTCGGCAATCTTTTCACGTCCCATTACTTTGCTCCCTTCGAGTCTCATTAATTCGACATAACCAAACTTTAAAGATCCCACGAGCAGATCTCCTTTCCAATCGGGATATTTGTTGCCGGTAATAAAGGCCATTCCACAAGGTGCAATCGAAGGAACCCAATAATGGATAGGTTGAACCATGCCCGGGCGGGAGGTTTCTTCCGTAATTGGAGTACCACTATAATTTACCCCATAGGTTACTGCGGGCCAGCCATAGTTCATTCCTTTTTTGATGATGTTTATTTCATCACCTCCTTTAGGCCCATGCTCGTGTTCCCAAATTTCCCCGGTGACAGGATGTTTTATTAGTCCTTGCGGATTTCGATGGCCATAGGAATAGATCGCTTTTTTTGCTCCCGAAATAGTTACGAACGGATTGTCTCCCGGAATTTTTCCATCGTCGTGGAGTCTATAAATCTTCCCACAATCTTTGGAGATGTCTTGGGGATTTTCATCCCTATTAAAACGATCTCCAACAGAAAAATAGACAAAGTTTTGATTGTCGAAGGCGATTCGCGATCCAAAATGCTGTCCCGTTGTTGAATTAGGTTCAGCCTTATATAAGTCTTGGATATTAACCAGGGATTCATTGTTAAGCTGCGCACGTATAAGCTTGGTATTACTGCCTTTTCCGGAACCTTCCTTTGAACTGAACGTGAGGTAGATCCATCCGTTTTCTGAATAATTAGGATGTAGGGCTATATCCAACAAGCCTCCCTGACCAAAATTGTGAATTGCAGGGAGATTTGATATTAGGGTCTTTTGACCATTTTTGAAATGAATCAATGTTCCTTTTTTCTCCGTAATTAACATGCTGCCATCAGGAAGCCATGTCATCCCCCAAGGATTGTCCAAATCTCTTACCACATACTCAATTTCATAGGGTCGTGTATTTGGCATTTTAAGCGCTGTTTCACTGGTTGGATTAGGGTTTTTACAGCCTAAAAAAAACAAGGGTAAAAGGAGGAATTGGAGTTGGAATTTCATCGCTTTTCTTTTTGTAAAAGATACATATTTAGGTTTGTAAAAAAAATAAAAGGGATATATTTGCACTCTTAAAATCGGGATGTGGCGCAGTCCGGTTAGCGTACACGGCTGGGGGCCGTGTGGTCGCAGGTTCAAATCCTGTCATCCCGACGTAACCAAAAAGTGATTCGTTAGAGCGAATCACTTTTTTTATTTCCGAAAGCCGCAAAAGCTTGCTTTTGTATGCTTGAGGGAATAAAAAAACAGGAACACGCTCGTGTTCACTTTTTGATTTTCACCGAGGGTTTTATAGGATTCTGTAAATCCTGT
>JAHEMY010000022.1 GCA_024643425.1 Flavobacteriaceae bacterium | reverse complement strand
TCGTTGTTTCCATCATTAATACTCTCTGGCGTACAAGATACAAATAATGCAGCTCCAAACAATGCAACGATTAAATAGTACTTCAGTTTCATAATACTAGGTTTTTGTGAGGTTTATCATACAAACGTATCTCAAAAAAAAACAAGTATTTCAACTAGTTTAAGCGTAATTTGAATAGTTTATGCTTGTCTGAAATAATTAATATTTTATTTCATCAAGTTTGATCCTTCAAAAAGCGCCGCGAAGTACTGATATTACATTATTTCTCATTATTTAGTTCTATGGTTCTTGTACCATCCTGATTTTTGGTCAGTTTAATGTTTGTCTTGTTTTGTGGTAATAGTCCTACAATTTTTTCAGGCCATTCTATCAGGTTCCAGTGGTTCGAACTAATATATTCTTCAAACCCAATGTCCATTGCTTCTTCCAAATTATCAATTCGATAAAAATCAAAATGATAAAGCTTTTGGTCACCCCATTCATATTCATTAACCAATGAAAAAGTAGGGCTTTGCAAGGTATCTTCCACACCTAATTGTTTGGCAAACTCCTTTATCAAAGTAGTCTTTCCCACACCCATGGATCCATAAAACAACAAAACTTTCGATTGTGCATGTGCTAACACGCTTCCGGCAACTTCGGTTAAGTCAGAAATCGAATAAGTTCGCTTCATGGTACAAGGGCTGAAACAAATATACTATTATTTCCGATTATTGGTTCAATAAATCGGTAAAATGTATTAAAGAAAGAAAAAACTTACAATTAATTTATTTTGGATTCAATATAGCGAAGGGAATTACCATTTCTTCGAGGGATACACCACCGTGTTGGTACGTATTTCTAAAATAACTTACGTAATGGTTATAGTTGTTTGGGTAGGCAAAAAACATTTCTCCTTTTGCAAAGATAAAGGAACTACTCATATTAATCGTAGGAAGTAAAATCGATTTCGGATCTTTAAATGAAAGCACTTCCTTTTCCTCGTAAGACAAGCTTCTCCCTGTTTTGTATCGCAGATTTAAACTCGTGTTCTTGTCTCCGATTACTTTAGATGGATGTTTCACATTTATGGTGCCGTGATCTGTTGTTATAACCAGCCTGAAGCCTAGGTGGGCTGCTTGCTGAATCACCTCCATTAATGGAGAATTTTTAAACCAACTCTGTGTAAGCGACCGATATGATTTGTCGTTAGAGGCTAATTCTTTAATGACTTCCATTTCGGTTTTTGCATGGGAAAGCATATCAACAAAATTGTAAACAACTACCGTTAAATTTTCATTTTTATGCGCCTTAAATCCATCTACCAATCTACGTCCTTGTTTTATACTTGAAATTTTGTGGTAACTCCAGTCGATTTGTTTTCCTAAGCGTTTTAGTTGTGCCCTAAGGAAATCTTCCTCATATAAATTTTTCCCTCCTTCATCTGTGTCATTTAGCCAAAAATCGGGAAATAGCTTTTCCATTTCACTTGGCATTAATCCAGAAAATATCGCATTTCGAGCGTATTGCGTTGCCGTTGGAAGAATACTGTAAAATAGTTCTTCGTTTACTTTTTTATAAACATTCGAAAGCATAGGCTCGAAGGCTTTCCATTGGTCGTACCTCAGATTATCGATTACCACCAATAAGGTTGGTTTTGCGTCTAATAGCGGTGCAATCCTGTCTTTGAACAGCGTATGCGACATCACCGGCGCATCATCGTTTCTGTGAAACCATGATTCGTAATTCTTTTCTATAAACTTGCAAAATTGTGTGTTGGCTTCTAATTTTTGAGACTCTAAGATTTCAACCATACTATTGTCCTCAATATTCTCCAATTCAAGTTCCCAATACGTAAGTTTTTGATAGAGGTCCGCCCACTCGGATGCGCTATTAATGGTGGATAAATCCATCGAAATTTTACGAAACTCTTGTTGGTAATTGCTCGTTGTTTTTTGCGAAATAAGACGACTGTGATCTAGATTCTTTTTTAAACTAAGTAATATCTGATTTGGATTTACGGGCTTTATAAGATAATCTGCAATTTTAGATCCAATTGCCTCTTCCATAATGTATTCTTCTTCACTCTTAGTGATCATCACTACCGGAAGAGAGGCCTGCCGTTCCTTAATTTCGGCCAACGTTTCCAGTCCGGTAAGTCCTGGCATGTTTTCATCTAAAAAAACTATGTCGAATACTTCCTTTTGAATTTCACCCAAAGCCTCTGTACCACTTTGTGCAGTAGTCACTTTATAATTGCGGTTTTCTAAGAACAGAATGTGAGGTTTCAATAAATCTATTTCATCATCAACCCAGAGTACTTTAATGTCGTTCATATATGTATATTTGTGAAGTAATCGATTAATTCGAATCCGAATTCATATCTATAACAACAAAATTATTAATGTAGTATTCCAAAGGTAAAAGTTCTACTACTAATTAAACGTTAAAGTTTGGCGACCCATAATAAGTTGAAAATAATCAATGACCCGATTTATGGGTTTATTACCATTCCAAACAATCTTATTTTTGAGATAATTCAACATCCGTATTTCCAACGTTTACGACGCATCTCTCAAATGGGGATGTCTTATTTGGTCTATCCCGGAGCGCATCATACGCGATTCCACCATGCTATAGGAGCCATGTTTCTGATGCAACGAGCGATCCAGGTGTTGCAGTTCAAAGGTGTAGAAATTTCTGAAGAGGAATCTAACGCCCTTCAAATTGCTATTTTACTTCATGATATGGGACATGGTCCTTTTTCTCATGCCATGGAGCACAGCATTGTGGATCAAGTAAATCATGAAAAGCTTTCCTTATTATTTATGGAATACCTCAATCGGCAATTTGATCACAAACTTTCCTTAGCGATTCAAATATTTAAAAATGAATATCATCGAAAGTTTATGCACCAATTAGTTTCCGGACAGCTAGATATGGATCGTCTCGATTACTTAAGGCGTGATAGCTTTTATACGGGTGTGGCAGAGGGAAATATAAATTCGCAACGTTTAATCGCAATGTTGAATGTTCGTGAAGATTCAATTGTGGTGGAAGAAAAAGGAATTTATTCCGTAGAAAAATTTATCGTCGCCAGAAGATTGATGTACTGGCAAGTATATTTGCACAAAACCTCCGTGGTTGCCGAACAACTTTTAATGAAATTGCTTCAAAGAGTAAAATACTTGCATAGAAAAAATGTATCAATTTCGGCGAGTCCTTCATTAATGTATTTTGTTGAACACACTATTGGTGAAGAGGATTTCAACGATGATGTTCTGAAACGATTTTCAAATTTGGATGATTACGACATTATCTCGGCTATGAAAGCCTGGGTGAACCATGAAGATTTTGTTTTAGCCGAATTGTCAAAAATGCTTTTAAACAGAGATTTATTAAAGATAAAGCTCAAAAAGGAGCCTATTTCAGAAGAAAAAGTAGATGAACTTCGCTGGGAAGTAATGCAACGACACAACCTTTCGAAGGAAGATGCATCTTACTTTGTGTTCACTGGAAGCATTTCAAACCTTGCTTATCACATGGATAAGGACAACATCAACCTCCTAAAGAAAAATGGAAAATTGATTGATGTGGCAAGAGCAAGTGATCAATTAAACCTAGAAGCCTTGTCTACTGAAGTGGTGAAACATTATATGTGTTATCCAAAGGTTCATTAGCAACGCTTTTTTTATATTTGCAACATTCAATTGTATAAATGGAATTTACAGCTAACCAAATTGCGGGAATACTAGAAGGAACAGTAGAGGGAGATGGAGATGTTTCAGTATCTAAACTTGCGAAGATCGAAGAGGGGACCCAAGGGAGTCTAACCTTTCTTGCGAATCCAAAATACAAATCATTTATTTACACTACGAAGGCCTCGATTACGATAGTCGACCATCATTTTACACTCGATCATCCCATCGACACAACCTTAATAAGAGTGGAAGATGCTTACAAAGCTTTTTCAAAATTATTAGAATACTACAATCAGGTGAAAATGAATAAAACCGGAATTGAACAACCGGTTTTTATTTCTGAATCTGCTTCCTACGGCGATAATATTTACATTGGAGCCTTCGCTTATATTGGCGAAAATGTTCAAATAGGCACAAATGTGAAAATCTATCCAAACGTCTATATTGGAGATAATGTAACGCTTGGCAATGATGTTACCGTTTTTGCCGGCGCTAAAATTTATTCTGAAACTGTGATCGGTAATAACTCTGTAGTTCATAGTGGAGTTATTATTGGAGCTGATGGTTTTGGTTTCTCACCCAATGAAAAAGGAGAATACAACAAGGTACCTCAAATAGGAAATGTTATTATCGAGGATCATGTCGATATTGGAGCGGGAACTACCATAGATAGGGCGACGTTGGGCTCAACCATCATCCGAAGAGGTGTGAAGTTGGACAATCAAATTCAAATCGCGCACAACGTAGAAATTGGAAAGAATACCGTAATCGCTGCTCAAACGGGCATCGCAGGTTCCACCAAAATTGGAGAAAATTGTATGATTGGTGGTCAGGTTGGAATTGTCGGTCACATCGCTATTGGAAACAATGTGCGCATTCAAGCACAAAGTGGCATCGGACGAAATGTAAAGGATAATGAAGTGCTTCAAGGATCTCCGGCCCTGAATTACGGCGACTATAATAAGAGTTATGTACACTTTAAAAACCTTCCAAAAATTGTGGAGCGTTTTAATACCTTTGAAAAAAAAATAGAAAATGACTAATGGCATGTCAAAACAGCGAACCATAGGGAAAGAGATTTCACTTACTGGAGTTGGTCTTCATACAGGAAAGGATGTAACACTTACGTTTAAACCCGCTCCTGAAAATTATGGATATGCTTTTATTAGGGTCGACTTAGAGGGTCACCCGGTAATCGAGGCCGATGCGAACTACGTCGTTAACACCCAGCGCGGAACCAATTTGGAAAAACGTGGAGTGAAAATTCAAACCTCAGAGCATGTTTTGGCAGCTTTGGTGGGAATGGAAGTGGACAATTGTATTTTGGAACTCAATGCTTCCGAACCTCCCATTATGGATGGATCCTCTAAATTCTTCGTGGAAGCTATTGAAAGAGCTGGAATTGTTGAGCAAGAGGCGGTTCGTGAGGAATTTGTTGTTGAAGAGGTTATTTCGTTTGTTGATGAAGAAAGTGGAAGTGAAATCACTGTAATTCCTTCTGACACCTATCAAGTAACGACCATGGTCGATTTTGGAACCAAGGTTTTAGGTACACAAAATGCCTCTCTAAAACAGATTTCAGAATTTAAAACAGAAATTGCCGATTCCAGAACGTTTAGTTTTCTCCATGAAATAGAAATGCTTTTAGAACATGGATTAATTAAAGGAGGAGATCTAAACAACGCGATTGTTTATGTAGATAAGGAGCTTTCAGAAAAGACCATGGAGAAATTGCGCCATGCTTTTAAGAAAGATAAGATTTCGGTAAAGCCGAATGGAATATTAGACAACCTTACGTTACATCACCCTAATGAAGCCGCTCGCCATAAGCTCTTAGATGTGATTGGTGATTTAGCATTAATAGGTACGCGGATCCGTGGTAAAGTGATTGCCAATAAACCGGGCCATTATGTAAATACACAGTTTGCTAAAAAGCTTTCTAAAATCGTAAAAATTGAAAAGCGCAATAAGATTCCAAAATTTGATATTACCAAAACTCCGGTGAAGGATGTAAATCAAATTATGGCCATGTTGCCACACCGCCCGCCCTTTTTGTTGGTCGATAAAATATTAGAACTTAGTGATACCCACGTTATAGGGTTGAAAAATGTGACTATGAACGAGCCATACTTTGTAGGGCATTTTCCGGGAGCGCCTGTAATGCCTGGGGTTCTCATTGTAGAGGCGATGGCTCAAACGGGAGGGATCCTTGCGTTAAGCACCGTTCCAGATCCAGAAAATTACCTGACTTTCTTTATGAAAATCAATAATGTGAAGTTCAAACAACAAGTGAATCCCGGAGATACGCTTGTATTTAAATTAGAATTAATTACGCCTATTCGAAGAGGAATTGTTCATATGCAAGGAAATGCTTACGCGAACGATAAATTGGTGACCGAAGCAGAATTAATGGCGCAAATCGTTAAAACCAAAAACAACGAATGAATCAACCGCTAGCATACGTACATCCCGGCGCTAAAATCGCCAAAAATGTAGTAATAGAGCCTTTTACCACAATTCATAATAATGTGGTAATCGGTGAAGGAACCTGGATAGGATCCAATGTGACCATAATGGAGGGAGCACGAATTGGGAAGAATTGTAATATTTTTCCTGGATCGGTGATTTCTGCCATTCCTCAGGATTTGAAATTCCAAGATGAAGAGACTACGGCAGAGATTGGAGACAACACAACGATTAGAGAGTATGTGACCATCAATAGAGGAACCGTAGACCGTGGAAAAACGGTAGTGGGGAACAATTGTTTAATTATGGCCTATTGTCATATTGCACACGATTGCTTCGTTGGAAATAATTGTATTTTTTCAAACAATAGCACTTTGGCCGGACATATTACAGTAGGTGACTATGTGGTTTTGGCAGGAATGACTGCCGTACACCAATTTTGTATGATTGGAAATCATGCTTTTGTTACCGGAGGATCCTTAGTTCGAAAGGATGTTCCGCCTTTTGTTAAAGCGGCTCGTGAACCACTTTCGTATGTTGGGATCAACTCGATTGGATTACGTCGAAGAGGGTTTGATACCGAAAAAATTAGAGAGATTCAGGCAATTTACCGAATTCTTTATCAAAAAAATTACAACAACTCTCAAGCAGCGCAAATTATTGAAGCCGAAATGGAAGCGACTTCGGAGCGCGATGAAATATTACAGTTCATCAAAAATTCGAAACGCGGAATCATGAAAGGTTATTTTCAGAATTAAAACACACAAAATATATTATGGCGAGTACTTCAGACATTAGAAAGGGTCTTTGTATTAGATACAATCACGACATTTTTAAAATTATAGAGTTTTTACACGTAAAACCAGGAAAAGGCCCGGCGTTTGTAAGAACTAAGCTAAAGAGTGTAACCACTGGTAAGGTAATTGATAACACATTTTCAGCTGGACATAAAATTGAAGATGTTCGCGTTGAAACCCATAAATTCCAATATTTATACAGTGAGGGAGAAACCTATCATTTTATGAATACCGAAGACTATACTCAAATTCAATTACCTGAAAGCGCCTTGGATCGCTCCGATCTATTGAAAGAAGGAGAAGTAGTTACCGTGATCATCAATGCGGAAGATCAATTGCCATTGTCAGTTGATATGCCCGCTCATGTGATTTTACAGGTGACTGAAACTGAGCCTGGTCTAAAGGGAAACACAGCTACAAATGCTACCAAGCCTGCAACGGTTGAAACAGGAGCAAAGGTGAATGTTCCGTTGTTTATTAACGAAGGAGATAAAATTAAAATTGATACCGAAAAAGGAAACTATCAAGAGCGTATTAAAGAGTAGTTTTGAAACATAGAAATATAAATCCCATCCCAATCCTAATTGAGATGGGATTTTTTTATATTTGGTTTGAAAATTAACAACGTGAAATTTCCAAAAGTCCAAACCTTAGAACGAATTGCGCAAATCCTAGATTGCGAATTTGTTGGTGCGCCAGATTTTCCTGTAAAGGGAATGAATGAAATTCATGTCGTACAGCCGGGTGATATTGTTTTTGTAGATCACCCCAAATATTACGACAAAGCGCTTCAGTCGTTGGCTACTGTAATATTAATTAATAAAAAGGTCGACTGTCCTCCGGGAAAAGCCCTTTTAATTTCTGAAGACCCTTTTTCAGATTTCAATAAGCTTACCCACCATTTTCGTCCTTTTGAAGCCGCGAGATCCGTAATTGCGGATACTTCCAAAATCGGACTTCATACCATTATTCAGCCGAATGTTTTTATTGGAAATAATGTGGTAATCGGAGATAATTGCTTGATTCATTCCAATGTGGCGATCTACGATAATACCGTGATAGGAAATAATGTTACCATTCATTCAGGAACGGTATTAGGAGCGGATGCTTTTTATTATAAAAATCGTCCAGAGAAGTTCGATAAATTGCTAAGTGGAGGAAATGTGGTAATTAAAGACAATGTTGACATAGGTGCCTTGTGTACCATTGATAAAGGAGTGAGCGCTTCAACGATAATTGGAGAGGGTACAAAGCTAGATAACCAAGTACATGTCGGACACGATTCGGTAATTGGGAAACGTTGTTTAATCGCTTCACAAGTAGGAATCGCCGGTTGTGTGTTGATTGAGGACTTTGTGACGATTTGGGGGCAAGTAGGTATCACTAGCGGTATTACCATTGGAGAGCGCGCAATAATCTCTGCTCAAAGTGGCGTTAGTAAGTCGCTGCAAGCCAATAAATCTTATTTTGGTACTCCGGCAGACGAATTCCGTAAAAAATACAAGGAGATTGCCTCCATCCGTTTAATACCGGATATTATTGAAAAACTTGATAAATTAAAATGAGTAAAACAGCTAAAGAAATTGTCCGGAATTTTTACCTATCCGATATTTTACACGACAAAACGGTTCTCAAACGATTTTTCCATCCAGAATTAGTCCTAATTTGGAACAGTAGTGAAGGGCTTACAATCATGCATTACGATGACATCATCGACTTCTTTTCAGAAATTAAACGTACGTATCACGACCTTAGGGTAGAGGTTAGTCATCTTCTTGAAGACGATAACCATGTGACCATTCGCTATAAATACTACATCCGAACCATGGAGAATCCCGATGAGGAGCTGGGAATTGCTCATTTCATTGCTATTTGGGAAGTAAAAGACGAAAAACTTTACAGAGGATATCAAGTAAGTCAGCCCGTCACAGATAAAGACGATACTAGCGAATCTTACCATAAAGTAAAGGTCTAATCTTTTTTTTAAAAAGGACGAATAGATTACCTTTGCGCAACTTAATTTTAAACTTAAAAAGCAATACTCCATGAGTGTTTTAGTCAATAAAAATTCAAAGATTATCGTACAAGGTTTTACCGGGAGTGAAGGAACGTTTCACGCCGGACAAATGATTGAATACGGAACTAATGTAGTAGGAGGGGTAACCCCTGGAAAAGGTGGGCAATCGCATTTAGATCGTCCTGTGTTCAATACGGTAGAAGAAGCAGTTCAAAAGGTAGGTGCCGATACGAGCATTATTTTTGTTCCGCCGGCTTTTGCCGCAGATGCGATCATGGAAGCAGCCGAGGCTGGAATTAAAGTAATTATTACCATAACGGAAGGAATTCCTGTTGCCGATATGATTAAAGCGGCTAACTATATAAAAGGACGTGATTGCCGACTTATTGGTCCTAACTGTCCGGGAGTTATTACACCTGAAGAAGCAAAAGTTGGTATTATGCCGGGTTTTGTGTTCAAAAAGGGTAATGTTGGTATTGTTTCTAAATCTGGGACACTTACTTATGAAGCTGCAGATCAGGTAGTAAAACAAGGACTTGGAATTACAACTGCTATTGGAATTGGTGGTGATCCAATTATTGGAACAACCACAAAAGAGGCTGTTGAATTATTAATCAACGACCCTGAAACAAAGGCGGTAGTAATGATTGGAGAAATCGGAGGACAGCTTGAAGCAGATGCAGCAAATTGGTACAAGGCGAGTGGAAGTAAAAAACCTATCGTAGGCTTTATCGCCGGTGAAACAGCGCCTGCCGGAAGAACTATGGGACATGCCGGAGCCATTGTTGGAGGTAGTGACGATACTGCTCAAGCAAAGAAAAAAATCATGAGAGATTGTGGGATTCATGTCGTTGAGTCTCCTGCTGAAATTGGTAAAAAAGTAGCTGAAGTAATGGGTTAATCAAAACCTATCATAATATAGTAAAAAGGCCTCCTTTGGGGGCCTTTTTTTATTTAGCTCATGCGTTAAAATAGGCCTAAAGTCGGCAACGAATGATTCTAAAATATTTTAAAAATCTTTCGACCTAATGCTTCATTATCTCGTATATTAGTGCCTCTATTTTATCACAAATCACAACAGTAATTATGAAATTATTAGAAGGAAAAACTGCGATTATCACTGGCGGAAGCCGTGGAATTGGTAAAGGAATAGTTGAAACATTTGCGAAGCATGGGGCCAATGTGGCTTTTACATACAATTCTTCTTCCGGCGCTGCAGAAGCTCTGGCTGAAGAAATTTCAAAGCACGGGGTTAAAGCCAAAGCGTATCAAAGTGACGCTTCAAAATACGATGATGCTCAAAAATTGGCCGAGGAGGTACTAAACGATTTTGGAGCTATCGATATTCTTATCAACAACGCCGGAATTACAAAAGATAATCTGCTGATGCGTATTTCCGAAGAGGATTTTGACAAAGTAATAGAAGTAAACCTAAAGTCGGTTTTTAATATGACTAAGGCTGTACAACGGGCCATGCTTAAACAACGTCATGGATCTATCATAAACATGAGTTCTGTAGTAGGAGTGAAGGGAAATGCCGGACAAACCAATTACGCTGCGTCAAAAGCAGGAATTCTTGGTTTTACAAAATCGGTAGCGCTTGAACTAGGCTCGAGAAATATTCGTTGCAACGCTATTGCGCCAGGGTTTATTGAAACTGAAATGACGGGTAAATTGGATGAAGCTACCGTTCAAGGTTGGCGTGATGCTATTCCATTGAAACGAGGAGGAACCCCTGAAGACATCGCCAATGCCTGTGTTTACCTTGCAAGTGATTTGTCGGCGTATGTTACGGGACAAGTCTTGAATGTAGATGGTGGAATGCTGACATAATTACATCGAAATAAATTTCCGGATTGACTGCAGAAAATATTTTATACATAATCATAGCTGCCGTATTGGCTTTTGCTATTGCGGTTTTCATGTATGGGTATAAAGTAAAGTATGGAAAGTCGCTGCGTCTTCTTTTTGGGTTCTTGCGTTTTGCCGTATTATTCACACTTTTTTTGCTCATTATCAATCCGAAATTTGAATCGGTTAGCACCCACCTGGAAAAACCAAATCTTTCCATTCTAATTGACGAATCAAGCTCGATGCGAGCGTTAAGTGATTCATTGACAATTACTTCAGCTTTAAATTTATTTAAGGAAAATGAGGCCTTGAACGATAAATTTGATGTATCGTTCTTTAGTTTTGGAAATGAATTTAGAAGCACAGACACGGTACATTTTACAGATACGCAAACGCAATTAAATAAGGCACTTGTTGCCTCTCAAGAATTATTTAAAAAAGAAGTAGCTCCCACGATACTCCTAAGTGATGGAAACCAGACTTTAGGCAGCGATTATGAATTCACTTCCATAAATTATACGAATCAGATCTTCCCACTCATGGTAGGGGATTCGACGAAGTATGTCGACCTTAAAATAGAACAACTCAATACCAATCGTTATTCATTTTTAAAAAATGAATTTCCCGTAGAGGCCATTATTGTTTATGATGGAGATGAACCTATTTCCACGCGATTTTCTATTCAGCAAAATAATCAGGAATTGTATAGTTCGATTTTAAATCTATCACCATCCAATAATTCTCAAATTATTTCCATTTCCCTTCCAGCCAGAGCAGTCGGATTACAGCGTTTTACTGCTGAAATAGAGCCTCTTTCAGAAGAAAAGAATAAAAGTAATAACACAAGAAGTTTTGCTGTAGAAGTAATCGATCAGGCGACGAAGGTGTTGTTTGTGAGCGATCAAGTGCATCCCGATATGGGCGCATTAAAGACGTCGATCGAAACGAACGAACAGCGCAAAGTTACCTTTATGAAGCCCACGGAAGCGGTAAACGTTGTTAATGAATATCAATTGGTTTTATTGTTTCAACCTAGCCGATCTTTTGGGCCTGTTTTTACTGAATTAGAGAAATTACAAAAGAATTATCTACTAATTTCTGGCACTCAAACCGATTGGAATTTTTTAAATAGTAGGCAAAAATTATTTAAAAAAGAAGCAGCCAACGTAACGGAAGAAGTGCAGGCGGGGCTCAATCTTAATTATTCTAATTATAGCATTGAAGATTTGGACTGGGGTAGATTCCCTCCCTTAAAAACAACTTTTGGTGAATTGGAAGTGACCGTGCCCTTTGAAGAGTTATTGTATCAGGAAGTAAATGGTATTACTACGGGAAACCCTATGCTTTTTACCATGGAAACAAATGGAAGAAAAATAGCACTTTGGGATGGTGAAGGTATTTGGCGTTGGCGCGCGCATAATTATTTGGAATATCAAAGCTTTCAAACTTTTGATGCTTTTGTAGGTAGCCTCGTGCAATATATTGCTTCGAGCAAGCGACGCAGCAGATTAGAAGTGAGTTTTGAATCGTTTTATTACAGCAACAATCCAATTTCGATTTCGGCACAATATTTTGATCAAAATTTTGTGTTCGATAATCGTGCTCAATTGGAAATTAGGGTAAAAGAAAAGGAGACCCAAACCGAAACCGTATTTCCAATGCTTCTTAAAAATAATTTTTATGAAGTCGACCTAAATTCCCTTCCGGCGGGTGATTATGATTTTTTAATTAATGTGAAAGATGAAGCTGTATCAAGAAGCGGAAGTTTCACCATTTTGGACTTCAATGTAGAAGCACAATTTTTGAACAGTAATGTAACAAAGCTTCAACGCATTGCGACCAATACCCAAGGAAAAGCTTATTTTTTAAAGGATGCAAATGTGCTTATTGAAGATTTAATGGCCAACGAAACCTTTAAACCCATTGAGAAGAGCCAACGAAATGTTGTACCTTTAATCGATTGGAAATACTTACTCGCTTTGATTGCAATTTTACTATCTGGAGAGTGGTTTATTCGAAAATATAACGGACTTATTTAAATAAATAACTATGGAGAAATTACCTAAGGTAGGAATACCGATTATTGTATTAATTATTATTGTCATTATTGTGATTGCCAAGTCGGCGGTAACCATTGGTTCCGGACAGGCTGGGGTATTGTATAAAACGTTTGGAGGTGGTGTTGTTACCGATGAACCCCCCCTAGGTGAAGGGTTTCATGTCGTAGCACCATGGAATAAAGTAATTGTCTACGAAGTGCGTCAGCAAGAATTATTTGAAAAGATGAAAGTGCTTTCATCCAACGGATTAGAAATTCAAATTGATGCTTCTGCATGGTACCAACCAGTTTCAAATGAATTAGGAAAACTTCATCAAGAAAAAGGAGAAAATTATTTGGAACGAATCATACAACCGGCCATTCGAAGTGCTGCACGAAGTGTGGTAGGGAGGTATACCCCGGAACAATTGTATTCTTCGAAAAGGGATGTCATTCAAGAAGAGATTTTTGAAGAGACAAAGAAGATTTTAGATGATCAATATGTACAATTAAATGAAATCCTTGTGCGCGATGTGACGCTTCCAAACACCATAAAGGATGCCATTGAGCGAAAATTGAAGCAAGAACAGGAATCACTTGAGTACGAATTTAGACTGGTGACAGCAGCCAAAGAGGCTGAAAAAGTGATTATCGAAGCACAAGGAAAAGCAGATGCCAACCGCATTTTGAGTGCTTCTCTAACCGATAAAATCTTACAGGATAAAGGAATCGACGCGACAATCCGACTTTCTGAATCTCCCAATAGCAAAGTGGTTGTGATTGGATCGGGCAAGGATGGTCTTCCTATTATTCTCGGCGGAAACAATTAATTGATATCTATTGAAAATTATCATTATCAACGGACCAAATTTAAATCTTCTTGGAAAGAGGGAGCGCAATATTTATGGCGATCTAACTTTCGAAGAATTCTTTCAGCATTTGAAAAAGAAGTTTGAAGCCGTGGAATTGACTTATTTTCAGTCGAATGTCGAAGGAGAACTCATTGATAAAATTCAGGAAGTAGGGTTCTCATATGACGGCATTATACTAAATGCGGCGGCCTATACGCATACTTCGGTAGGCATAGGAGATGCCGTTAAGGCAATCGAAACTCCGGTGGTTGAAGTGCATATCTCTAATACATTTGCAAGGGAAGAATTTAGACATCATTCTTATATTTCTTCTGGGGCGAAAGGAGTGATTTTGGGTTTTGGCTTGCAAAGCTACGAATTAGCCTTACAGAGTTTCTTATCATAAAAAAAGCCCCATACAGGGGCTTTTTTCTTTCTTATTTTAAAATATTATAAGTGAATCACTTCTCCGTAGGCATCTGCCACGGCTTCCATCACGGCTTCACTCATGGTAGGGTGTGGGTGAATTGCTTTCAGTACTTCATGCCCCGTGGTTTCCAATTTACGAGCCACAACAGCCTCGGCAATCATGTCGGTTACTCCGGCGCCAATCATATGACAGCCCAACCATTCACCGTATTTGGCATCAAAAATTACTTTTACAAAACCATCTTTATTTCCTGAAGCACTGGCTTTACCACTCGCTGAGAATGGAAACTTTCCAACTTTTACTTCGTAGCCTTTTTCCTTAGCTTGTTTTTCGGTAAGTCCAACACTGGCAATTTCCGGAGAGGTATAGGTACATCCAGGGATGTTGCCGTAATCAATCGCTTCAACATGCATTCCTGAAATTTTCTCCACGCAGGTAATTCCCTCTGCAGAGGCAACGTGTGCTAAGGCAGGCCCCGGAACTACATCACCAATAGCATAATAGCCCGGAATGTTTGTTTGATACCAATCGTTTACCATGATCTTGCCTTTGTCGGTTACAATCCCCACATCTTCAAGACCTATATTTTCGATGTTCGAAGCAATGCCAACAGCCGACAATACAATATCAGCTTCAAGGATTTCTTCTCCCTTTTGAGTTTTTACTTTCGCTTTCACTCCTTTACCTGAAGTGTCTACACTCTCGACCGATGCGTTCGTCATTACATTCACACCGCTCTTTTTAAAGATGCGTTCGAATTGTTTAGAGACTTCTTCGTCCTCAAGTGGAACCAAGTTGGGTAAATATTCAACGATGGTTACCTCGGTCCCCATGCTGTTGTAGAAGTTTGAGAATTCGACACCAATCGCGCCACTTCCAACGACAATCATTTTCTTAGGTTGCTCTTTCAGGGTCATTGCTTCACGATATCCAATAACCTTTTTTCCGTCTTGTTTTAAATTAGGAAGTTCTCTAGAACGAGCTCCGGTTGCAATAATGATATGATCTGCACTGTATTCTGTACCTTCAACAACAACTTTCTTTCCTGGTTTCAGCTTTCCGTAACCATTAATTACATCAATTTTATTCTTTTTCATTAGAAATTGAACCCCTTTACTCATACCATCGGCAACTCCTCGGCTTCGGTCAACTACTTTAGAAAAGTCTTTGTCAAATTCTTTAACGGTGAGCCCATAATCTTCAGCATGCTTCAAATAATCGAATACTTGGGCACTTTTAAGAAGCGCCTTCGTTGGAATGCATCCCCAATTTAAACATACTCCGCCTAAACTTTCTTTTTCTATTACGGCAGTTTTTAGCCCCAATTGCGAAGCTCGAATTGCAGCAACATAACCTCCCGGGCCGCTTCCTAAAACAATGATATCGTATTTACTCATCTTGAAAAATTAAAGTAGTTTTTGAAGTAGCGAATTTACGAAATAAAAAACCACCAAAAAAGGCTTAGAATAGAAAAGCTTTTTTCAGTGGTTTGAAGTGGATTTTATTTATTAGTAAAGTCTACTGAAAGTGAATTTACGCAATATCGTTGCCCAGTTTTTGTAGGACCATCATCAAATACATGGCCTAAATGACTGCCACAATTTGCACATAATATTTCAGTGCGAATCATTCCAAAAGTGCGGTCTTTTATATATTCGATGCTGCCTGCTATGGCTTCATCAAAAGATGGCCATCCACAACCACTTTCAAATTTATGTTCACTGTTAAACAAGGGTGTTTTGCATGCCCCACAAGCGTAAAGGCCCTCTTCAAAAGTTAGATTGTATGAGCCAGAAAAGGGACGTTCTGTGCCTTTGCCGCGAAGAATTCGATACCGTTCTTCACCCAAAAGCTCCTTCCATTCGGCTTCCGTTTTATGATAGGGATACTTGCTCATTTTTTAGGAATAAAATTCAATGCCGCTCCATTAATACAGTGTCGCATCCCAGTTGTATTTCTTGGGCCATCCGGAAAAACATGCCCTAAATGACCACCACAATTTGCACAATGTTCTTCGGTACGTGCGTAACCAATTTTATAATCGGTCGTAAAACTTACGTTGCCTTTAATTTCTCTGTCAAAACTTGGCCATCCTGTGCCGCTGTCAAATTTGTGATCACTATTAAATAGAGGAGTGCCACAGGCAGCACAGACATAAATACCTTTTTTATAGTTTTTGTTCAATTCGCTGCTAAAAGCGCGTTCCGTTCCATACTCTCTTAGAACATGATATTCAATATCTGTTAATTGAGATTTCCATTCCTCATTAGTCTTAGTAACAGGAAATTTCTCTTTACTATTTGAATCTTGAGCCTTTGAATTACAACTTACAAAAAGCAAGAGCAGTGGTAACCAAGATAAATACTTCATTTATTAAAATTAAAATCCAACAAATTCAACCATCGTTGCGCTTTCTAATTGTTCCATAGAAATATTTGCATTGGCAAATTCAGAGGGAACAATAGCAATACGGAAAATTTGGTCGTTGGTCCATTCACTTCCTAACAAATCTAGGTTGAAATTACCGTCCAGAAAAAATTGAATATCGAAAAAGGTGTGGTTGAAGGTGTAAAGAAAAGTACCCCCATTATTAAAATACGTTGCGGGAAGCGGTGTCCAAATATCAGCTCCGTCGAATGAGCCTTCCCATCGATAGACTAAAATAGCATCACTTTCATAAACCTCAATTGAGGGCGGAATTTCAACGACGCGCTGGTAATTATTGTTGGCATTAAGATTTATGGTTCGTTCAAAAACCTGACCTAGAATGTTGATGCCTGGTTGTCCCGGAGGTCCTGAAGGTCCTTCACAAGATGTAAAAAGAAAAATGGAGAAAATCGAAAGGGCAAGAATTTTTTTCATAATGTTTGTTTTAAATGGATTGTTCAAAAGTCGTTCCAAACTTTTATCGATTAATAATTCGGATGGAATTGTTACTTTGTAAATATCGTTATATTTAGGCATTAATAAAATTCTCATAAGTGATGAATATGAAAAAGGCAGCTGGATTACTCACAGTATTTATTTTTCTCTCTTGCAGTGTCAATCCGTTTACCGGTAAAAAGACTTTGGCCTTAGTTCCGAATTCTCAAATTTTCCCCATGGCGTTTCAAGAATATGGACAATTCTTAAAGGAAAACAAAGTGATTAACGGTTCTCAAGAGGCTCAAATGGTTAAAAATGTAGGTCAGAAAATAGCGGTAGCTGCGGGACGATGGCTTAACGCGAACGGGTATGCCGGCTATTTAAAAGATTATAAATGGGAGTACAATTTAGTTGAGAATCCTGAGAAGAATGCATGGTGTATGCCCGGAGGAAAAATAGTTTTCTATACAGGTATTTTGCCCATTGCCAGCGGTGAAGTGGGTGTGGCCGCAATCATGGGTCATGAAGTTGCACACGCTTTAGCAAATCACGGACAGCAGCGAATGAGTGCCAGTCAGTTGCAAGTAATGGGTGCAGTCGCAGGAAACATGGCACTTAGCAACGATCCGGAAAACCAAGAAATTTTCAATCAGGCTTATGGAATAGGAAGTACTGTTGGAGTAATGCTTCCCTTTAGCCGAAGTCATGAATCTGAGGCCGATCGCATTGGTCTTCAGCTAATGGCCATTGCGGGATATGACCCAATTGCAGCGGCCGATCTTTGGCGTCGTATGAAAGCAAGTGGTGGAGGAGCTCCCCCGGAATTTTTAAGTACGCACCCTTCAAGCGACACTCGAATCAATAATATTACCAGCTGGGCTCCCGGAGCAAAAGCGGAAGCTCGAAAGTTTGGTGTGACCACATTTAAAAAATAGCCATTATAAATTGAAAAGCTGCTTCAGCAGCTTTTTTAAACTATGACAGAATTAGCTAAAGGAAGTAAAAAGTTATTGAATGCTTGGGCCTTTTACGATTGGGCCAATTCGGTTTATAGTTTGGTCATCGCTTCGGCCATTTTCCCCATATTTTATGGGGCCTTATTCAAACTAAGAGGAGTAGAGTACATTACCGTTTTTGGTGGGGAAATTCGAAGTACTCCACTTATTAGCTATACCACTGCCGCCGCCTTCTTATTAATTTCCGTGATTGCTCCTATTCTATCGGGTATTGCAGATTACCTGGGAAACAAAAAGAGTTTCATGAAGTTTTTCTGCTATTTGGGAGGTATTTCATGCATCGGACTTTATTTTTTTAGCTTAGAACATATCTATTTTAGCTTACTTCTTTACTTTCTTGGACTCGTTGGCTTTTGGGGAAGTGTGGTCTTTTATAATTCGTATTTGCCCGATATTTCATTTCCGGACCAACAAGACCGAATTAGTGCTCGCGGGTATTCTATGGGTTATTTGGGAAGTGTGATTTTACTCATTTTTAATTTGGCCATGGTGATGAAACCTCATTGGTTTGGTCTCGCAGATGATAATGCCGGTAGTATGAAGGCCATGCAGATATCGTTTGTTACGGTAGGAATTTGGTGGATAGGTTTTAGTCAGTATTCGTTTTATTATCTACCGAAAGGTAGAGGTGAAAAAAAGAAATTGCACAAGAAAGTAATTTTAAATGGATTTAAAGAATTGCAAAAGGTTCAGCAATCTTTGCTCCTTAATCCTAAATTGAAGCGATACCTCACTGCTTTTTTTGTGTACAGTATGGCTGTGCAAACCATCATGTTGGTTGCGACCTATTTTGGAGAACAAGAAATTGATTGGGGAGACGATTCGGCAAAGACCGCCGGACTCATTGTTAGTATTTTAATCATACAATTGGTGGCCGTTATTGGAGCAACTTTAACATCGAGGGCATCTGAGAGATTTGGCAATATTAACACCCTTATGGTAATCAATTCGATTTGGGTGGCGGTTTGTATTTACGCATACACCATGCATTCCACTACGCAGTTTTATGCGGCAGCAGCAGTTGTAGGATTGGTGATGGGAGGTATTCAGTCGCTATCGAGGTCTACCTATTCAAAATTCTTGCCCGAAACCGAGGATACTACATCCTTCTTTAGCTTTTATGACGTTTCAGAAAAGATTGGAATTGTTATTGGAATGTTGATTTACGGATTTATTGATCAAATCACGGGAAGCATGAGAAATTCAGTGCTTTTCCTAATAATTTTCTTTGTTCTTGGGATTATTTTATTGTCGAGAGTTCCGAAGAAATAAAAGGGATTAAACAATTTTTACTTATGTTTGCGTTAGATACCTAAGCAAATCTTACTTATGAAAAATTTACGATTATGGAACTGGACGCTATCTGCCCTGATTGCCTTCAGTTTTTTCGCTTGTGATAACGAACCTTTAGAAGGAGAATTCATTACCGATGACGGCGTTGAAGTGGGCGGTTTTGTGGCAAATGTGAATGGCGATTTTTTTGAAGCAGCAACAATACAAGCGCAACTTACCGATGGAACTTTGCTATTAAGTGGAACCGATGCAAGCGGAAATATTCTTACGCTTACCATGAGTAATGCTGGAGAATGTACCTATGATTTGTCCTTGCCGTCAAATCCATCTTCCTTCGTTTTAAGCGGTGACCTTGCAAATCCTTATATATCCTTAGGTACTGCAGGTGGTTCAGGCGTAAGCGTTATATCTTCATTTGATCCAGATAATCAAACCATAACAGGAACTTTTTCATTTATTGGAGTACGTGAAGTTGCCGATGGTTCAGGAGGTACAACTACAGAAACTGTAGTAATTTCCGAAGGTGTTTTCGATATGATACCTTTCGATTTAATTAGTGGTAGTGCCGATCCAAGCCCTTGTGACCCAGGTGGCGGTGGAGGAGGACCAGGACTGGAAGATCCTGATGATAGCTTTTACGCCCTTATTGATGGTGAAGAATTTGTGGACACAGAATTTGTGGCTGAAGAAATCATGGTAGGAAGTAATGTTGTGATTAAAATCACAGCAACGAATTCCCCTGGAGAACAAGTTCAATTCTTTATTTCTCCAGAATTAGGAGTTGGAACATACCCTTTTGAGCCTATTTTTAATGGTTCAAATGAAGTTGCGTCGTTTACATCTGCCGATGGGATGGAAAGTTTAACGTCCAGTGTAGGATCTATCACTTTCACAGAATTTGGATTTATCACCGGAAAGTTAAGTGCAACATTTTCGTTTACTGCGACAGACCCAACAGGGGGAGACCCGACGGTGGTTGAAGTAACGGAAGGAGCATTCAATATTGACTATTTACCTAATTCCGGAACAACAGACAATGTATTTACAGCGTCCATTGATGGAGAAGATTATGTTCCTTCTACCATTGAAATCCTTTTAAGCCCCTTCCAGGGGAATACCTTAGTAAATGTCACTACCGTTAATGAAGAAACAAATCAAAGTGTTTCATTAACCTTCCCAATCGATATTACGGCTGGGAATCATGACATGGCTCCTTTTACCGATTTGGGTGATGAAATTGTTGGAATCTTTAATCCTGACATTGGAAATTCAATACTATTTAAATCAAGCCCGGGAGTTTTTACTGTGACCAGTTACCAATATAATAACGGCGTGATAGAAGGAAGTTTTGTCTTTTCGGCCATTGACCCTCTAGGCAACAACCCAAATGAATATCAAATTACAAACGGATCTTTTACATTAACCATTCCGTAATTGACTCATTAAATAAAGAATAAAAAAAGCCCGATTTACTCGGGCTTTTTTTTATCGAAAGAATAATTTTAGAACGTAGAGATGTCGCCAGAACCTGAAGTTTTGGTGTCGCTTCTCTCAGGATTTCCTTTGTAAACAATATCTCCCGATCCACTTACACGTGCTTTGATCATTTCGGTAGCGACAACTTCTGCATCTCCCGATCCATTTACACTAACATTGGTCTCTTTAGAAGTTAAATCAAATCCGTTAAAATCACCACTTCCGGTAACTGATACATTTAAACGGCCGGTATTTCCTGTCAAGGCGATTGCTCCTGAACCCGTTATATCAGCCACAACTTCTTGAGCAATCAGATCCAGTTTGACGTCGCCGGAGCCGGTAATTTCAATTTTAAGTCTTTCAGCATTCAAGGTGTCTTTGGTATCAATATCACCAGACCCCACCAGATTCACAGCATCGATTTCCTGAACCGGCACATTCACATGAATTCCCTTTTTGCTTTTTAGGTAATAATTCTTCTTAGAATTTATAGATAAAATGCCATTGCTTACTTCAATTTCAACATATTCGTGAAGGTTTTCATCGGCGGTAACCGTAATGGATCCCTCGGTTCCATTCATGAGATGAATATCCATAGATCCTACCACCTTAATTTCGTTATAAGATGCGGTATTGACCGATTTCGTCGTGATATTTCCATTTCCTACTATTTTTTTTCCACCCCACTGTGCAATGGCTTGGTTGAAAGGTGAGAGGAATAAAATGAGCAGAGTTAGTTTTACAAGTGTTTTCATTGGTTATTTATTAGAGTTTACGAAGAGTTACATTACCGTATTCTGAATTAATTTTTATAGAGCTATTGTTGTTCCTATTTCCGTGATAGCCCGAATATGATTTGTTATAACTGTCTTTGGATGTTTTTAATACTTCCAAATCTTCATCACCACTCATATTCGCATAAGACAATTCGATATCGAAGCTAAAGTTAAGGTTGGAGTCGTAGCCCAACTTAATTCCTGCGTAATCAGAGTCAATTGTTATGTTCTTCACAGACGCGGTCATTCGGTCTACCGAGATGGATCCATAATCTGTATTCACATTGAGGCTCCCTGTTAAGGTTTCAATTCGCAATGGAATATAGTCGCCTCTTCCCAATAAATCGCCAGCTTTGTGAATAGTAATTTTACCATAATCGTTGTTGTAGGTAATGCTGGCTACTTCGTTAATTTCAGAATTGGTATAATCCGCATTCAGCGTTAATTGTTCTACTTTTTCAAGGGTATAGCTGGAGTAATCGGCATTAATCTTTCCGCTTTTCATATAAGCAATCGTCGAATTCTTGGTGTAATCAAAATTCAAATCGTTGTTATCCGCCATTAATTGTCCGATATTAAGTTGTCCGTAATCGCAGCTAATTTTGGCGACTCCTTCCAGTTTGTTCAAATTAATGCTTCCATAGTCGTTGCTTAGATCTACACGGTTCGTAATAGGCATTTTTATGGTGTAGTTGATCTCCATCTTTACCTCCTTGTTATTATTCCCCCAAAGGCTCCAGGAGGATCCTTTTCGGTTTTTGAAGGTGGTTCGAGCTTCTACGCTAGAGGCACTAGCGTTGAATTCCACATTGATTTCATCCAACTTTTTTTGAACATCTCCTTCATCATTTCCGTTGGTTTTAATCATTACTTCAATCACAATCCGATTTTCATTCCAAGTAACAATATCGATGTTTCCATAACTATTGTCCACCGATAGTATCGCCGAACTATTTACCGAAAATTCCTTTTTGATTGTTTTTTCTTTGGTGTACTTTCCGTTGAATTTTGGCTCTGTGGCCATCATCGTCATAGGAAAGGCGAGGGCAATCGCAATACATTTAAATAGTAGTTTCATTTTTGTTTTCTTTAAGTGTTTTAATTCTTTCAATGGTGGTTATAACTTGCTCCAGAATTTCGATTCTACTTTGAAAATTAGCGATCATGGCAGAGATCACACGTTTGTCGTTTCCGCTTTCTGCTAAATCTAATTTGAGGGTTTCATAATTGGCTTCCAAAACCTCCAATCGTTTTAAAGCATCGGCTACAATTTTTTTTGAGTCCTCATCTTCAAAACTTTTAAGTTTCTCGATTTCCTGATTGATGGTTGTGGTAAAAAATGATTGTGCTTTTTCCATTTCTGGTGAAACACTGGCTAGATCTGAAGGAACTTCATTGTTCTTTAGCCCAAAAATGCCAAGGGTTATGAGCAGTGCTAAAGAAGCAGCAATGGATAAAGGTTTCCACCAAGACACGCCCTTCTGCTTTGAAGGGGCCGCGTTTTGCAATCGCTGCATGAACCGTTTTTCATGACCTTGAGGTGTTTCCTCTAGGTCGAAAGTTCCCTGTAGACGATCAAATAATGCATCGATGTTGTCTTTTTCTTTCATATAAGTTCCATTTTCTTTCTTAAACTTTCTTTGGCACGAGAAATCATTGTTCGGCAATTCGCATAACTGATTTGCAAGATTTCACAGATTTCTTCATAATCATAACCTTCGATAAAGTGGAGGCTGAGAATGTTTTGATAATTCTCATGAAGCGATTTCATGCAACTCATCACCTTAGTGGCTTTAACTTGCGTATAATCGGCTTCGTCCAATCCATATTCTTCTTCTTCAAAAGGCTCACTCAAACTATTTTCAGTTAATTCAGTAAAGCGAAGGTTCTTGCGATACTGCACAATACTGTTGTTAACCACAATTCGTTTTAACCATGACCCAAACGTCGCTGTTCCTTTAAAGCTGTGAAGGTTATCAAAAGCCGCCATAAACGATTCTTGCATCACGTCTTCAGCTTCGGCAGTATCCTTTACAATACGCAAAGCGACATTAAACATAGCGCCTTGATATCGGTTATAGACCTCAAGTTGTGCCAATTGGTTTCCTTGCTGACAAAGAACTAGTAAGCTCTCAATATTCTGTTCGGTTAGTGTCAAAAAAACAATGGTTTACTTCATAGATGGATTAGAGAAAGAATTGTTACACTTTCAAAGAAAAAAATTAGTCATGGCATAACAATTGAACTAAGGTTGCTGTAAAAAGCCTTGAAAATTGGCTATTTCAGTGGATTACGTAAAAGTTAATCATCTAAAATACAAAAGAAGACAATAGCACATCTGTATTTTGTGACATATTGTCGCACACTATTTATATGACGAAAACAAAATTGATACCCCTAGACAGTTTGTCATTTCAGGAAATTAATGAAGATGCCGAGTTAATACCCTTAATGACCCCAGAAGATGAAGATGCAATGGCAAAAGAAGAATTGCCGGAAACACTTCCCATCTTACCCCTAAAAAATACGGTACTCTTTCCCGGCGTGGTAATTCCCATTACAGCCGGAAGGGATAAGTCGATTAAATTGATCAACGAAACCAATAAAGGAGGAAAGGTAATAGGTGTAGTTTCGCAAAAGGATGAGAGTCAAGAAAACCCCGGTATCGAAGATATAAATACCATTGGTACAGTAGCCAGAATTCTGAGGGTGCTAAAAATGCCCGACGGGAATACTACCGTGATTATTCAAGGAAAAAAACGATTTGAAGTTGCTCAGCTGGTTACTACAGAACCTTATTTAACGGCGACGATTAGAGAAGTAGATGAAGCACGTCCGGCACCCGACAACAGTGAGTTTATGGCCATTATTGAGTCCATCAAAGAACTTGCTATCGACATTATTAAAGACAGTCCAAATATTCCTTCAGATGCGGCATTCGCTATAAAGAATATTGAAAGCACTTCGTTCCTAATCAACTTTGTTAGTTCAAACTTGAACATTTCAGTAGGAGAAAAGCAAAAATTACTTGAGATAAACGACCTAAAAGAGCGTGCGCTTGAAACTTTAAAGTTTTTGAATATCGAGCAACAAAAATTATCGCTTCGCATGGACATTCAGTCTAAAGTGGAAAGTGATATTTCGAAGCAGCAGCGGGATTATTTTCTTCAACAACAAATGAAAACTATTCAAGAAGAGCTTGGAGGTTCTTCTTATGAAGCGGAGATTGAAGAAATGCGTGCGAAGGGAAAGACGAAACAATGGGATGAAACGGTTAAAAAACACTTTGAGAAAGAGATTTCTAAGTTGCAACGGATGAACCCTCAAGTTGCTGAATTTAGCATTCAACGTAACTATTTGGATCTGTTGTTGGAATTGCCTTGGAATGAATACAGTACAGACAAATTCGACTTAAAACGCGCTAGAAAGATCCTAGATCGTGATCATTATGGTCTGGATGATGTAAAGCAGCGCATCATCGAATACTTGGCTGTGCTGAAGCTTCGAAACGATATGAAATCCCCAATCTTATGTTTATACGGACCTCCGGGAGTTGGTAAAACCTCTCTGGGTAAATCGGTCGCAGAAGCATTGGGTAGGGAATATGTACGCATGTCCTTAGGTGGATTAAGAGATGAAGCCGAAATTCGAGGACACAGAAAGACGTACATAGGTGCGATGCCTGGGCGGATTATTCAAAGTATAAAGAAAGCAGGTACCGGGAATCCGGTATTTGTGTTGGACGAAATAGATAAACTCTCTGTGGGAAGTCAAGGGGATCCTTCTTCGGCCATGCTTGAAGTTTTGGATCCTGAGCAAAACAACTCGTTTTACGACAACTTCCTAGAACTGGGATACGATTTATCCAAAGTGATGTTTATTGCAACATCGAATAGCTTAGGAACTATTCAGCCTGCCTTAAGAGATCGAATGGAGATTATCGAAGTCTCCGGTTACACCATTGAAGAGAAGGTTGAAATAGCGAAACGCCATCTACTGCCAAAGCAATTGGAAGAGCATGGAATGAGCACAAAAGATTTAAAAATAGCAAAGCCACAATTAGAGCGTATTGTTGAAGGGTATACCCGTGAGAGCGGTGTGCGAACCTTAGAGAAACAAATTGCAAAAATGGTACGCCACGCTGCTATGAAAATTGCCATGGAAGAGCCCTATACAGTGAAAGTGACCAATGAGATGGTTGTGGAAGTGTTGGGTGCTCCAAGAATGGAACGGGATAAGTATGAGAACAATGATGTGGCTGGAGTGGTCACAGGTCTTGCGTGGACCCGCGTTGGAGGAGACATCCTATTTATTGAATCGGCGCTTTCGAAAGGAAAAGGGATGCTTACAATGACAGGAAATTTAGGAACGGTGATGAAAGAATCGGCAACGATCGCTCTAGAATATATCAAATCCAATTCTGAAAAATTAGGGATTAACGCCGGAGCTTTTGAAAAATACAATATTCATATTCACGTACCGGAAGGGGCTACACCAAAAGACGGTCCGAGTGCCGGTATTACCATGTTAACGTCATTGGTATCGCTATTCACGCAACGAAAAGTAAAGAAAAGTCTAGCCATGACAGGAGAAATTACCTTGCGAGGTAAGGTATTGCCTGTTGGTGGTATAAAAGAGAAAATTTTAGCGGCCAAAAGAGCTCGGATTAAAGAAATTGTCCTTTGTGAAGATAACCGCAGGGATATAGAGGAAATTAAACCGGAGTACTTGAAGGGCTTAACTTTTCATTATGTAAAAGAAATGAGTGACGTCATAGAGGTTGCTATTACCAATCAAAAAGTAAAGAACGCCAAAAAGCTTTAAGGTGGCAGTAGGATGATTAGGGAAACCTTTTTTCCCTCCCAAAAATAAATTATCATTGTACTCGTTTAAAGTTCCAAGGAAAGCGTCATCAGGTTAATGATTCAAAAACTAATTGCTATAGGTTGCCTTATTGTTACCGCATCTACTTTTGCCCAAGTGGGAGGTAAGGCCACATATCAATTTTTGAACCTCGGAATTTCTCCCAGACAAGTCGCATTAGGAGGAAAGGTAGTAACCAATTACGATTACGATCCTACCCAGGGAATTTTTAATCCGGCCAGTATAAATCCTGAAATGGACAACCAACTGTCCCTAAACTATAACAATTACATTGGTGATGTAAATTATGGGACTGCGGCTTATGCCTATTCTTGGGATCGAAGAACCCAAGTGATTCATACCGGAATTACGTACATTAATTACGGTTCTTTTGATGGCTACGACGAACAAGGAAACGCTACCAATAGTTTTGGAGGAGGGGAAGTTGCCCTTTCTTTTGGCCATGCCAGGAACATCGCCTTTACCAATTTTCATATCGGTGGGAATATAAAGTTTATTTCTTCTAAACTCGAGCAATATACCTCATCAGGGGTAGCGCTAGATTTAGCAGTAATGTATGTGTATGAGGCTTGGGATTTACATGTAACTGCCGTAGGTAGAAACATAGGAACTCAGATTTCACCTTACGAAACAACCATCGAAAAATTGCCCTTCGAAGTAATTCTGGGAGTTTCTCAAACCCTTCAAAATATACCCATCAGGTGGCATTTTACACTAGAAAATATGCAGCGTTGGAATGTTGCTTTTGCCAATCCCAATCGAGATGAAATTGATTTGGAAGGGAATGGTACGGCAGAAAAGATTACCTTTATAGATAATGCCTTCCGACATATGATTTTTGGGATTGAACTTTTTCCCGAAAGTGGTTTTAACCTAAGATTGGGGTATAATTTTAGACGAGGTGAAGAGTTGCGAATTTTAGAGCAGCGTTCTTTTTCGGGTCTCAGCGCAGGGTTCTCAGTCAAACTCAACAAATTGAGACTTAGTTATGCTTATTCTAAATATAATTCGGCGGCAGCAACGAGCTTTTTTGGTTTGAACATTAACTTGCAATAATGCGTGCAATCACCATTGCCATCGACGGTCATTCTTCTACAGGAAAAAGTACGGTAGCCAAACAGTTGGCAGATTATATTGGGTATGTTTATGTAGATTCCGGGGCCATGTATCGTGGGGTAACCCTGTTTGCGCTTAAACATGGCTTTATAACGGAAGGATATTTTGATAAAACTGCGTTAATTAATGCCTTGCCGGAAATTAAGTTGTCGTTTGTAAAAAATGATACAGGAAAATCGGAGTTGTTGTTGAATGGTGAAAATGTAGAGAAAGCGATTCGAACCTTGGAAGTGTCCGAATTTGTGAGCCCAGTTGCCACCGTTTCTGAAGTAAGAAAAAAACTAGTCGAGCAACAGCAAGAATTGGGAAAAGGAGGCGGCGTAGTAATGGATGGACGTGACATTGGAACCGTAGTCTTTCCCAAGGCAGACTTAAAGATCTTTATGACGGCATCTGCTCAAATAAGAGCACAAAGAAGGCATGAAGAACTCCTGAAAAGAGGCGATAAAGTGACCTTTGACGAAGTATTGGAAAACGTAGAAGAGCGTGATAATATCGATTCCAACCGAAAGGATTCGCCTTTAAGAGTTGCGGAAGATGCCATTGTTATCGATAATAGTGAAATGAATGTAGAGGATCAGTTTCAAATGATTCTTCAGCTTGCCAAAGACCGTATAGCAGGAAGACCTTTAAAATAGGTTCGAACCAATAAATTTTGTAAGTAAATAAGACAGATTCAATGAAATCGCTTATTTAAATGAACACATAAAACACAAATCATGAAAAGAAAAGCAACAGCTGTCTGGAAGGGCAGTGGAAAAGAAGGAAAAGGAAGACTTAGCAGCACCAGTGGTGTTTTGGACCAAACGGCCTATTCGTTTAACACACGATTTGGGGACGAAAAAGGAACCAACCCAGAGGAGCTTGTGGCAGCAGCGCATGCTGGATGTTTCACTATGAAACTTAGTTTTTCTTTAGGAGAAAAGGGTTTTGAACCAGAAGAACTTCACACCGAGGGGACCATAGTCTTTGAAGATGGTGCCATCGTAGAGTCACAATTGAATTTAAAGGCTAAAGTGAAAGGCATTTCAGAAGACGATTTTAAAGCCGCCGTGGAAGATGCCGAGAAAAACTGTCCGATTTCTAAACTTTTAAACACTAAAATATCTGTGGTCTACGAATTGAACAACGCATAAATAAAAAAGCCGCTTGATTAAGGCGGCTTTTTTATTTTGGGTAGAATTTAGATTGTAATAGGTTCGCTAAATTCAATCCAGTCTACCTGCATGTTCGGCGGACAAATTTGTTTTAAGAAATTTAAGTCCCTTCGTCTCGTGGCTCTCTTCGATATTTGCTGAATTTTAATAAAGCGGTTCATAATAGTAGATTTTAGCTAAAGTTAATTACTAACGGAATCTTCTTTTTGCGTTCCATACAAATCCCAAAGTTGTTTTTGGTTTCTCGGTCAAGGTGTTTCTGTCTAAAGTTCTCATTTCTGTTTGTTTTTTGATTAATGATTGTTTGATTTACCTAATAGACGACCAGTAAATAAAAATGTTACAGTACTATGTATAACAAAGTAATGATTTAACAGATTTTAACACAAATAGGGGAGAAATGGCTCCTTTATAGGATGTGTTTTTCGATGCGCTTGTCCGGAACGGCCCAAATTAAAGCCACCAAAACATAACAGGAAATGGCAAACCAAGTATTCAAGAATGATAGGCAAACTCCAACAATATAGATCAAAGTAGAAACTTTCCCTTTCCAATCCTTTCCAATTTGCTTTTTAAGAATAAAGTCAGTACCATGAAATTTGATGATTTGATGTTGAAGAATAAAATAAGCAATGGCACTCATTAATAAATTAAATCCATACAAGGATACGGTGGTGGAATTTGTATAATGTTGACCTAACCAAGAAGTGGTAAATGGAATTAATGAAAGCCAAAAGAGTAAATGCAGATTTGCCCATAAAATTTTACCATTCACTTTTTCTGTTATTTGAAACAAATGATGATGATTATTCCAGTATATCCCTAAATAAACAAAACTAATGAGGTAGCTGGCAAATATTGGCCACTCATGACTTAGTGCTTCTAAGGATACTTCTTCCGGGGCTTTGAGTTCTAAAACCATGATGGTAATTACAATGGCTAAAACACCATCACTAAATGCTTCAAGACGTCCAGTTTTCATGATTTTAGGTTTTGATCCTAAATATAAAGCAATATTCGGAGAAAAAAATAGGCTATAATGTATTAAAGTCTTTGAAAATCAAATGGAAATCATTAATTTTGCCACCCTTTTAGCGGCATTATCTGAAGGCTTAGAGGATTAAAACAACAAACATAACCCTTCTGTAGGAAGGCCAGACCACTTCAGAAAGAATACAGAATACAAAAAGCGCAAGCTGAAATACTATATTTTAGCGAGCGTACATAACTTAAGA
>JAHEMY010000111.1 GCA_024643425.1 Flavobacteriaceae bacterium | reverse complement strand
AAATACACGATATATCGTATAAGGTGACCAATCACCACCCCTTCTACACCATATTCACCAATAAAATAGTGGGCAAAGGCATAGAACAGTCCAATTGATAGAATTTCAGTGAATACAAAGTGATATACCAATTTCTTAGAGATGAAATAGTAGGATAGCACCATTCCGATAAGTCGTACGAAATCGCCTAGTAATTGCCACTTAAACAAGCCTGCCATGGCGTCAAATCCGGGGAAGATTAAATCGATAAGGAAATAGCGTAAAAAGTAAACGGCGATCATTCCAGCGCCAAAAAGAGGAAGAATGGTTTTATACACGGTTCCCATCTCTCTGTAAAAAGTGCGTTGGTCGTTTACTATGGCAAATTTTGGAATCACATACATCGTAAACAAGATGGTAGAAAAGGCCATATAATTCTTCGACAAGTCTAACATCGCCGACCAGATTCCCGCATCATTTTCCGAGATTCGACGTAAGATTAGATTTCTAATTTCAATTTCTACGGTACTTAAAATAACCGTGGAGAAAAAGGACATCATGGCAAAAGCGACGAATAGCTTCGCCATGGGCGCTTTGAACTCTAAGTTCTTAAAATGAAGGTATTCTTTTAAAACTTTGGAAAAAACCCAAAGCAAGATCACCAACTGAATGACAGGCGTAACCGCTATGGAGATTAATACCCCATCGAAATTGTCCTGAAATAGAAAATAGATGGTCAATCCTGAACTAAGGAGGTAACTCACCAAATCAATTTTTGCAAATTGTTTGTATTGGGATAGCCCATTAATTACTCCATTAAAGACCCTTTGCAAACTAATGAAGGGAACCACCACGGCCATTAAATAAATGAGGTAGCTATAACCGGGATCTGCAAAAAGATATACGCTTAGCGATTCTCCATAAATTAAAAGAACCACCGAACTAATAACACTTCCAATGGTAGTAAAGACAAAAGTGGTGGAAAATAATTGTGCTAATTTTTCTTCTTCCGAGCGGAATTCGGAGATGTATTTCACAACACCATTAAAAATTCCAAGGGAGGTAAATGAAGTAAGAAGTTGTAATAAACTTCGCAACTGACCTTGTAAAAAGATTCCCGATTCACCAAAATTCTCGGCAATAACCCTTCTTATAAACAATGAAATTACCTGCCGAACAATAATCACAGGCGCATTCAAAGAGGTCATCTTTAAAAGGGAATTGTTCGCAATAAATTTAGGTATCTTCAATTAGTATCGATTTAAAACCGCTATCACTTCAGCCACCGCTTCCTTTGTCAGCACCGGACTAATGGGCAGACTCACCACCTCATCATGAATTCGTTCCGTCTCCGGAAATGAAAGACCGGAATACGCTTTTAATGCTTCTTGCTTATGAGGAGGAATTGGATAATGTATTAAATACCCCACCTCATTCTCTTCTAAATAACTTAAAAACTTCGGTCGATCTTTTACACATACCACAAATAAGTGAAAGATGTGATTTTCAGTTCCGTCGTAAAAAGGTAGCCTAATTTTTTCATTTACCACTTCCTTCAAATAACTCCGTGCGTGATTACGACGAATTTCATTATCGGCATCCAGTGTTTTCAACTTTTCGATTAAGAAAGCAGCTTGTAATTCATCTAAGCGTGAGTTGAAGCCAAGCTCATCGTTTACATATTTCGAGGACGTTCCGTAGTTGCGAATTTTACGAATCACTTCTGCCAATGCATCGTCGTTGGTAGTCACTGCTCCTGCATCACCAAGGGCCCCTAAGTTTTTGGTTGGATAGAAACTAAAACCGGCGGCATCTCCTAAGTTACCTGCAAGTCGGCCGTCATGATGTTTTGCACCATGTCCTTGAGCGGCATCTTCAATCACGAGCCAGCCTTCTTTGCTCGCTAAGGCATTGATCTTATCCATAGGAGCAAGTTGTCCATACAAATGCACCGGCATGATCGCTTTTGTCTTTTCGGTCTTTGCCGTCAACAATGCGTTCATGTCGAAATTGAACAATCGACCTTCTCCTTCCACCAAAATCGGTTTTAATCCTGCTTGCTGAATGGCCAAAATCGTTGCGATATACGTATTAGAAGCGACGAGTACTTCATCCCCTGAATTGAGTTTTCCAAGTATTTTATATCCTTCCAGAATGAGACGCAAAGCATCCAACCCATTTCCCACTCCAATGCAATGTTTTACACCGCAATAATGGGCAAATTGATTTTCAAATTGCTTTACCTTATTTCCTAAAATGTAATATCCCGAATCCAAAAAATCCTGAAAAACACCACGAAACGAAGCTTCGTACCGTGCATTAATTTTGTGGAGCTCTAGAAATGGAATCATTTTAAGTTTAGGTTTAAACTTTTATAAGATGCAGTTTCTAGCGAATAGTTGTCTGCGGTGAAGGTTCGTGCACCACAAGTTTCTTTCCAGAATAGTAATCCTTGATTTAATAGGGTACCATTTTCTTCACTAGAAATATTGAAATCGAAATAACGCCTCCCCTCTTTGAAGTGATTGATAGCAAAATCGTATGCCAGATCCAAACTACCCAGTCCGTTCTTATCGGCATTGCCTGAAACATATTGCGGATGTACGGTGGTATGCGTCAGAAAAACTGTGGTTCCGGCCACGATGTTTCCCTCGTGGTATACTGATACTTGTTGGATATTTTTTGGAAAACGAGCGGCTAATAATTGAATCTCTTCTAAGGAATGCACCGGTTTCACCCCATGCTTATTTTTTAAATTAGGAATCAACACTTCATTCCAAAACCCTTCATAATTTGCATCAAGACGCACTTCCAAACCGTTGCGTAGCGCTTTATTAATCCCTTCTCTCCTATTTTTCTGAAATCTCAGCTGATGATCATAATCAATCACCATCAAAACATCCTTTTTGGTACAAGTTGCCTTCAAGAGGTATAGAAAATAGTCCAACTCATCGCTCGGCATGCGGTTATAGAACGTAGGAATCATTTTAATATCAAATGTTTCTATTCCCTCTTCGTGTAAGTAGTGCAGCATGCTTTTAAAAGCATCAAAAGAATGCAAGAGCGTTCCACTGTCCTGAAGCATAAAACTGCCGTAAGTGAGTCCGTTGTGCGAAAAGACTCGATTCCCCTCACGGTGCGCAGGCAAGAGGGCATAAAGCACCTCATCGCGATAGATCATCAGTGAAAAATCGTCGAATCGGTCGCTGTGGTACTCCATAAAATTACGGTCGAATAAAAACGTAGCATTCTTGGAAGTGGAAACAAATTGGTTCCATGCTTCTTTTTGATCTGACGTATATCGAACTACCTTAAAACTCATTTTATTTCTTCAAAAACGATGGTTCCATCGTCATCAATATATTTATAAACGCCTTTGGGTGCTCCTTTATTGATAATCACATAACTTTCATCGGCTTGCAACTGCTCCAAATACTTTGGTTCTTCACTTAAATGCGAGAATAATATCCTAAAAACGTTCACTGCAGTCTTAAATGGTAAAGGTTCCGATGGCGCTAATCCTTCCGGCCAGCGTATGGACAACTGACTACTAAAAATAGAATAGATCAGGTCACGATCTTCGGTTTTACTATAAATCTGATTGGTATACTCCATCCCTACAAATCCGCCATGATCGGCCAAGATCATGATTAATGCATTGGGGTCTTTTTCTAAAATGGTTGGAATCAACTTTTTCAGCATATCGTTGGAACGCTCCAAACTTTCAAACCATAAGGTTCGTTCCCCTTCCACGCCTAACGACTGTTCTTGTCGTCCGTGAATGTGTCCCGGATTAAAGAATTCAATAAAATACAACTTTGGTTTCTCGGGATCTTCCAAAAGGGTTGGCCCAACAGCGGCAACAATATCTGCACGTTCCCCAAAACCGGTACTTAAGTAGCCTATATCGTCTAAGTTGAAATTGGTATAATCGTATCCAATACTAGGATGATTCACCATAAGGTAAGGAAACTCAGAAATAAAATGTGTTTTATACCCATTGCTCTTGAACACCCTCAAAACCGTATTGTCGGTCATGATGGTTTCTCGTCCGTCGATTCCTTCACTAAAACTTAGTCCTTTGTTATAGTAATGGTGTTTCCCCATGAGGGTAGCACTATTCGAGGATAAGGTAGAGGCATAATTGGAGCGGAAGTTATCGTAATTGGTGAATCCTTCCGTCTCTAGATAAGTTTTAAAGGCTGAATTGTCGTATTGATAATATCCCTTTTCCAATTCACTGAAATTCACATAACCGTCGGGCTGAATTACATAAACATTAGGTTTCTTCTTTAATACCGCAGCTTCTAAATCGTCTACAGGGGTTTTCCATGCTTCCGAAAAATTAAGCTGGCTAATTAAGGTATTGGTCATGGAATAAACGCCCATCAATGCCAAAATCAATTGAAGCACCACCGCCTTTTTGTAATGTTTATGTAAAAAGTAGGCATACACTGCTGAAAAAACGACTATCCCTAAAATGATCTTTTTCTGAACTCCGGGATAGAGACATACCTTCATTAAAAATAAAAAAGCGGCCATATTGAGAAAGGGCAAAACATATTTTCGCCACTTTTCAAAAGCATTTAAACGCGAGATTCTATCGGCAATCCACATGACCACTATAGGCAATAGGACAAAGAATCCCAGGAAGAACCATAAATGGCCCCAAGAATTAATTAAACTGAAATTGTGGGAATAATAAAATAAGATTGGATACAAACCGGCAGCCAGTCCCGCCAATATGGGTATGGGTTGGGTACTCGAAATGAACTTCTTTACAAAAGACATTTAGGCTGTTTTTCGTTTCATTAAATACAGGACCCGCTGGGTTCCTGCGATTGGCTGACTCTTTACAATATCGAAATAATTTTGATAACCCTGTTCAAAACCGTCCTGATTATAAAAATCAAAATGATTGATAAACTCCCTTTTTCGAACCAACAAGGAGGTCACCCATGAATCTTCGCGTTTTGGGAATTCAATAATTAAATGACCCGCAAATTTGGCAAAAAACTCAGCCGATTTTTCAAAAGGAACATTTCCTGAAAGCGTTACGTGATGAATCAAAGCCAACGCCATAGTAACATCCGGGGCATATTCTTTTAAACGTTGAATAAGCGAAGAGCGCTCGGTATTATTAAAACCAATCCCCGGTGCTGGCTGCAAAACATCGCACACAAAAGGCAACATATTGGTTTCTTTATTTTGTTTGGTTTGGTAGTAATTATATTCGACCGCATTAGGATCGATATCGGTCACCATCACATGTTCCAATTGATCGGAAACAGTGCGTGCAAAGGTCCCGTCGTTTCCTCCAACATCGATCAAGTTCTTCGCTTTTAGGTCCATCACCCATTCACGAATCAATCCTTTCTTTGCTTGAAACGATTCAGAATCGTAATTTGTTTTGTCGTAATAGTTCCCCCACTCGGTAGCCTCATTCACTTTTAGGTCCTTGATGTACCCAAAAAGACTGTCCAAGATATTATTTTGTGCTTTTCGTGAGAGCTTCGCAACTTTTGTTTCTGCTTTATAATCTTCACTGTGCTTGCTTTCCATTTTGGCCAGCAAGTGAATATTGGTGAATAAGGTCGAACTGAATTTTGTTTTCTTCGGAAGTAAAGATGCAATGAGTTTCACCGGAATTCCATCGATGTGGGTTTGCATCATTTTGAAGATATCGGTGCCGTGGTATTTTGCAAGAATGAGAGGGCCGAAGAAATGTGTAATGAACTGCTTGTAAGCTCTCCAAGGCGTGTTTTCTTCATAAAAATCGAACGACAAGGTATCTATGAAAACCGCTTTCCCTTTATGAAAAGTCACATTGTACGACGTGGCGTCTTTCAGAATAAAGCCTTTTGATAAGGCATATTTATGAATTTGGAGCGTCAGTAAAGCGGCGTGCTTATATTGTTCAAAACTCCACTCATAGGGTTGCGTAATGAATGGTATAGGTTCCGGAGTAAGAATAATTTGCTCCTCTGAAACCGAAGTCTCTTCATGAGGAATAAGCAATCCTTTTTTAATGACGGTGTCAAAAAAACCGGAACTTTTTAATTTTTCGTATTGTGGAAAATAGATTGGATTCACTGCTCTTCGCAAGGTGGTTCCGTCATGAAACATGTATCCGGAGGGGTCGCGAAAAGAAGCTTGGTGGGTACTATTTTTTGGAATCATTCTCTTGGGTTTCATCATCTTCGATATCGATGGAGTCGAACGTGTCTTCTTCTTTTGGCGCAATACCAAAGAAGGATTTCACCTTGTACATCACATTTTTCGAAAATAATAAAATCCCGGCGGCAGCGGCAACCAAGCCTTGCACAATCATGGCTCCTAGTCCCGGATCAAAGTATAATAGTATTACTGAAAAATTACTCATAATTCATTCTTCTTTACAAAGTTGTCACAAATTAACTAAAAAACGACCACTTTTATGGCCTTTAAGACCTAAAGTTTGATACGCTTTCGGTCTACTTCTTTCAGTAAAATTTTACGCAAACGCAAGTGGCTTGGCGTTACTTCCACGTATTCATCCTTTTGGATGTATTCCAAGGCTTCTTCCAACGAAAATTTAATCGCCGGAACAATACGCGCTTTATCGTCGGCACCCGAAGATCGAACGTTTGAAAGCTTTTTGGTTTTTGTAACGTTGATGGCCATATCGTCCTGGCGAGAGTTCTCACCAATTACCTGACCTTCGTAGATATCTTCTCCCGGATCGATAAAGAATCGTCCGCGTTCTTGTAATTTATCGATAGAATAAGGAATCGCTTGTCCGTTTTCCATAGAAACCATACTTCCATTTTGTCTTTCAGGAATTCCTCCTTTTAGGGGTTGGTATTCTAAGAAACGGTGCGTCATGATTGCTTCACCGGCAGTTGCAGTAAGCAACTGATTTCTCAATCCAATGATCCCTCTTGAAGGAATTAGGAATTTACAGATCATACGATCTCCTTTTCCTTCCATGCTTTGCATTTCTCCTTTTCGGATAGTCACCATATCGATGGCACGACCACTCACATCTTCCGGAAGGTCGATGGTTAATTCTTCTACCGGCTCACATTTTACACCATCAATTTCTTTGATGATTACCTGTGGCTGACCTATTTGCAACTCGTATCCTTCACGACGCATGGTCTCGATCAATACAGAAAGGTGCAATACGCCACGTCCAAATACCATGAACTTATCGGCACTGTCGGTTTCTTTCACGCGCAAGGCCAAGTTCTTTTCCAATTCGCGCTCTAGACGCTCCTTAATATGACGAGAGGTTACAAACTTTCCATCCTTCCCAAAGAAAGGAGAATCGTTAATGGTGAACAACATACTCATCGTAGGTTCATCGATAGCGATGGTTTGCAAAGCTTCAGGGTTTTCAGCATCGGCGATGGTGTCGCCAATTTCGAATCCTTCAAGTCCTACGATTGCACAAATATCACCGGCATGCACTTCACTCACCTTCATTCGGCCTAAACCTTCGAAGATGTGCAATTCTTTAATTTTTGATTTCTGAATTCGTCCATCGCGCTTCACTAAAGAGATTTGCATGTTTTCTTTCAACATACCACGCTGTAAGCGACCAATGGCGATTCTACCTGTAAAAGAAGAATAGTCCAAAGAAGTAATCAACATCTGTAAGCTACCTTCATCGGTTTTTGGCGCAGGAATGTGCTCTAGCACCATATCCAATAGCGGTTCGATGTTCGATGTTTG
>JAHEMY010000110.1 GCA_024643425.1 Flavobacteriaceae bacterium | reverse complement strand
AAATAGGGTGTCAATGCTGTGCCTTTGATTGGCATGAATTTGTTCATGGAGAAGCACTTCCTGCGGAATTTCATTCGCTTCAAACTTTTGTTTGTTTAAAAATATGTAACGAAAAAAAGTATGAGGGGTGGTGGGGTTATTTAAAAGAACGTGCAGGACATTCCGACCTTTCACTTGAGGATTATTTTGAATTTTCTGAATGAGGTTTGACAAGTTCTTGATAAACTTAATGCTGAAAAATAATACGCCCAACCCATAAATACTCCATAAGATCATGGGCACATAATTGGTTTGAGTAGTAATTTCAGAGGTTACCACGGTTATTGTTCCAGGGCTTATAGTGATGTTATGAATACCGGTGCTTTCAATGTATTTTGTAAAGCTAAGCAAGGGGGTGATAAACGAAACAAGGACCGCTCCAAGCAGATAAAATCGTTTGAGGGTATGCATGTTTTCTTTTTCAAGAAATGCCTTATAAAACACTATGAAAATAGCCAGGCAAAGTGTCGATTTAAAAAGATATAGTTCCATAGCTATTTTTGTTCGATTTGTTTTTCAATAAGTCTTTTCAAATCTTCCAATTCTGTCTTGGAAAGGTTGGTCTCTTCGGTAAAAAAGGAGGCAAATTGTGTTGCGCTATCGTTAAAAAAGTTTTTGATTAGGCCATGCACGTGCTTGCTAAAATAATCGGCTTTTTTTACCAATGGAAAATATTCGCGTGAGCGTCCAATTTGAGTATAATCGATAAATCCCTTGTCTTGCATTCGCTTTAGCAGCGTAGCCACGGTAGTAATGGCCGGTTTTGGATCCGGATAGGATTCGACCAAGTCTTTCATCATGGCTTTTTTATGCTTCCAGAGAAACTGCATCAACTGTTCTTCGGCATTGGATAATTGCATACGGAAAATTTTTATTACTCTACAAATGTAGAATAATATTTTAATTCTACAAACATAGAAGAAAATATTTTTATATTTTAACATTTGGAGGTTTCGGTTACCTTTGCCTTCTAAAGTAAACCAGAATGAGTTTCGAACGAGAATTACAAAAAAGGGCTAACAATCAATGTGAGCTATGCGGGCATACCGAAAAACTAGTTACCTATGAAGTGCCTTCCTCTCCAAAAGGAGGGTTGGATACACAAATTCTTGTTTGTGAAACTTGTATGAGTCAGTTTGATGTTGCCGAAACGCGCGATGCAAACCATTGGCGCTGTCTTAATGATAGTATGTGGAGTGCGGTTCCGGCCGTTCAAGTAATGGCATGGAGAATGCTTCAACGTTTGAAAGGAGAAGGTTGGCCTCAGGACTTGCTCGATATGATGTATTTAGATGAAGAAACGCATGAGTGGGCTGCTGCCGCGGGTGATGGAAAAGATACTTCGAACGCAATCATTCATCGTGATTCTAACGGAGCTATTTTGGAAGCAGGAGATACGGTGGTCCTTATTAAAGATCTTAAAGTGAAAGGGAGTAGTATGGTGGCAAAGCAAGGGACTGCGGTGCGACGGATTTCTTTAGACCACGAAAACGAAAAATATATTGAAGGAAAGGTCGATGGACAGCAAATTGTTATTATCACCGACTATGTGAAAAAGATGTAACAGAATCATTAAAGCATAAAAAAAGCCGTTCGATTGAACGGCTTTTTATTATTTGGACATTTCTGTAAAATGGTGGTAGAATCGAGGAATGGTTTCGATTCCTTTTAAATAATTCCACAATCCAAAATGTTCGTTGGGCGAATGAATGGCATCGCTGTCCAAGCCGAAGCCCATTAAAATGGTTTTGCTTTTCAATTCTCGTTCAAACAAAGCGACAATAGGGATACTTCCTCCGCTTCGCTGTGGGATCGGGGATTTTCCAAAAGTATCTTCAAAGGCTTTCGATGCTGCCCGATATTCTAAAGTATCGATTGGGGTTACATAGCCCTGGCCTCCGTGATGCGGGGTTACCTTCACCGTTACGCCCTTGGGAGCAATACTTTCAAAGTGTTTTTTAAACAATTCGGTAATCTCTTTCCAATCTTGGTGTGGAACTAATCGCATGCTAATTTTCGCATGAGCCTTACTTGCAATCACTGTTTTAGCTCCTTCACCGGTATATCCTCCCCAAATCCCATTCACATCCAGCGTAGGTCGGATAGAATTTCGTTCATTGGTGGTATACCCTTTTTCACCATAGACATCTTCAATGTCGAGGGATTTGCAATAAGCTTCTTTACTAAAGGGTGCTTCCGCCATTTTTGCACGTTCTTCACCAGAAAGATTTTCAACGGCATCATAGAATCCGGGTATGGTAATATGATTGTTTTCATCGTGAAGCGATGCAATCATTTTAGCAAGAATATTAATAGGATTGGCCACAGCTCCACCATAAAGTCCGCTGTGCAAATCGCGATTCGGTCCGGTTACTTCTACCTCAACATAACTCAATCCTCGGAGTCCCGTACAGATGGAAGGAATGTCCTTGGCAATCATTCCGGTATCGCTAATAAGGATCACGTCGTTTGCCAATTTTTCATGGTTTTGCTCCACAAACCATCCAAGATTTACACTACCAACCTCTTCTTCTCCTTCAATCATGAATTTAACATTACAAGGTAATTCCCCTTGGGCGGTCATGTATTCGAGGGCTTTCACATGCATGTACATCTGACCCTTATCGTCGCAGGCGCCACGGGCAAATAAAGCTCCTTCGGGATGGAGGTCTGTTTTTTTAATAATGGGTTCGAACGGCGGGCTATCCCATAAATCCAGAGGATCCGGTGGTTGCACATCATAATGTCCGTACACCAAAATGGTCGGCAGCGATGGGTCGATTATTTTTTCACCATAGACAATAGGGTTGCCGGGAGTTTCACAAATTTCTACCAGGCTACAGCCTGCTTTTTCTAAACTAGATTTGACGGCATCAGCAGTGAGCTTGATATCTTTTTTATAGGCAGAGTCTGCGCTAATCGACGGAATCTTAAGCAGTTCGATGAGTTCATCAATAAATCGTTGTTTGTTTTCCTCTATATAGGATTTGGCACTTTTCATTTGTTTTATTTTGAAGTGCTACGAAGTTACAAAAAGCTACAATTTTTGAAAGGAAGATAGTTTGTAAATTACAAATGTTATGTATATTTGCCTCCCGTTTCACAACAGGATTAGCGGCTGTGATGGAATTGGTAGACATGCTAGACTTAGGATCTAGTGCCGCAAGGCGTGGGGGTTCGACTCCCTTCAGCCGCACAACAAAAACCCTCCAGATTTTTCTGGAGGGTTTTTTCGTTTGCTTCAGGGGTCGAACCGCCGACCCCTCAACGCTGGCCCCTCGCTAAATTGGTCCACTGGACCCATTTTTTACGCTCGGTCCTCTTCAGCCGCACATCAAAAACCCTCCAGATTTTTCTGGAGAGTTTTTTTATTCCTCAATTAATCTAAGGTTTCATTTTAACAGATACATCCGGCATTCCTACCAATTCGAAGGTAGCTGAAGCAAATCGAATAGCGCCATTGGTGGCTTCAACATCTTTTAAAATTTTTGAAAAAAGTGCAGTTTTTGTAGCCCTTCTTCGTTTGTAATCGACTACATAGCGCAGGGTAAATTCGACCCAATTATCATTGGCAACCAATGAAACCATGGCTTCAGTTCGTGCCGATTCCAATAAATATTTGTGTTCTAATTCGTCCCATTTCTTTTTTGAATCGTCCGAAACATCTCCGGCAATCTCTTTCCCTGCCTGCGTAAAAAGTTCTTTCGCTCGATCATAATCACTTCCGTAGGCGATAGGGATTTTAATTTCGTCCCAAAGAAATGGGAAGTCCCCCGAATAATTAAAAACAGGCTCCTTGAACACATAACTATTGGCGATAAGCACAATTCTTCCATTGTATAAATCGCCATCCACCCATTGACCGGTTTCCATGATGGTGGTTCGCAACACGCCAATATCCATCACATCACCGGTGATTCCGCCCAATTGCACGCGATCGCCAGTTTTGTAAAATCCGCCAAATGATATTGCCAACCAACCCGCAAAAGAAGCAATAACTTCCTGCAAGGCAAAAGCTATTCCGGCACCGGTTACTCCTAAGGCAACTGTTAATCCGCTTAGTTTGTTGCTAAAAACAATGGTAATTAGGATAATGGAGAATAAATACCCAATAAAACTGCTAAATTTCTTTGCCCGATAACGATTGTCGTTACTATCAATTTTATAAAGAAACTTTCGTTGAACAAATCGAATGATCAACCAAATAACCATAAGCCCAATAATAATGGTCGCTATTTTTCCCACGGTTGGATCATAAAGGAACTTTTCTAATTGTTTATCCATATTGAATAGTTTTAATGCGAGTACGACTCTATGTTTTAATCGCTGAAGGAGCCATGTAATTCTTCTTCAAGATACGAAGAATCGAGATTTTTTGCATAGCCTTGTCCGTCATTATTTTATACTTCTAAAATTATACACCACATTATTATGTAATTTTGGCCCGTGAATTCAACGTATGATATCATTATAATCGGCGGGGGGGCTGCAGGCTTCTTTACGGCCATCAATACTGCTGAAAAATTACCGAAAGCGCGCATCGCTATCCTTGAAAGAGGGAAGGAAGTACTTACTAAGGTGAAGGTTTCCGGTGGTGGGCGTTGTAATGTAACCCATGCCGAATTTGTTCCGCAGGAATTATCGCGAAATTACCCTCGTGGAGAAAAAGAATTATTGGGTCCCTTTCATACGTTCATGACCGGAGATACCATGGCATGGTTTGAAGCTCGTGGCGTGGAATTAAAAATCGAAGAAGACGGAAGAATCTTTCCAGTTTCGGACCAATCCCAAACCATTATAGATTGTTTTTTAAATGAAGCCAAACGATTGAATGTGGAGGTGATTAAAAACTGTTCAGTCAAACACATTGAAAAGCTGGGAAGTTCGTTCAAAGTTACCACTACAACAGACGACTTTGAAACTGAAAAACTGGTCGTAGCTACCGGTAGTAACCCAAAAGTGTGGAAACTTTTAGAGGAACTAGGGCATCATATTGTACCTCCCGTCCCTTCTTTATTTACCTTCAATATTACCGATGAACGTATTAAAGACCTGCCCGGTGTTTCTACCGAGGCTGCTGTAGAAGTGATTTCGGAGGAAGGAACCAACTTGCTTCAATCCGACGGACCATTGTTAATCACACACTGGGGAATGAGTGGGCCGGCTATCTTGAAACTTTCGGCTTGGGGCGCTCGTATCTTGGAAACCATGGAGTATAAGTTTACGATTAAAATTAACTGGTTGGTTTTTAAAGATGCCGCTCAAGTTTTAACAGAATTAAAAGAATTTAAATCACCTCTTGGAAAGAAACGGGTATCCAAAAACCCTCAGTTCGATTTACCGAAACGGCTTTGGCAAAGTTTGGTGGCTGCTTCGGGAATCACCGAAGAACAGACTTATGCCGAATTGAACAAATTAGCCTTGGAAAATTTAGCTTTTCAATTAACGGCTTCGCATTATAAGGTACATGGGAAAAGCACGTTTAAAGAAGAGTTTGTAACTGCGGGAGGATTAGAACTTAAAGAGGTTAATTTTAAAACCTTTGAGAGTAAAATCCATCCCAATTTATACTTCGCCGGAGAGGTGCTGAACATCGATGCCATTACCGGCGGATTTAATTTCCAAAATGCTTGGACGGGAGGCTATCTTGTCGCACAGGCCATTACATAGGGGTTGTCGTTTGTCCGAATGATCTAAGTTTGGCCTTATCCCCAAATTTTTCTTGGTGGTTTTATGACATGCATCACTTTATTCGGCATTCTTTCTAGTTAATTTTGATGCCAATAACAGAATGAACTTAGTTGTGCGCTATGGATAAGACTCTTCCTTCTTTTGCAATGTCAAAGGATCAGATGATCGAATATGGTTATAAAGTGGTTGATGCAATTGCAGAACACTTCGATCGAATGGACGAAAAAAATCCTGTTGCTTCAGGAACACGTGAGGAAATGGACGAATTATTCGCAGAGTCAATCCCGGAAGGGTCTTTGCCTCCCGAGCAGGTACTTGATTTTGTATTGAAGAAAGTAATGCCCAACAGCACCAACGTATCGCATCCAAAATCTTTTGCCTTTGTCCCCGGCCCGAGCAACTTTATAGGGGCTATGGGGGATGCACTGGCTTCGGGTTTCAATATTTTTTCTGGAGGATGGGTCGCTTCTCCGGGAGCGGCCGAATTGGAAATAGTAACGATTACATGGTTGTTGAAAATGTTTGGTTTTCCCGTAAAAAAAGGGGGTGGTATTTTTACCAGTGGCGGATCGATGGCAAATCTTACTGCTATTGCAACGGCTCGAAGCATAAAATGTGGCGACGATTTTTCAAAAGCCATTATTTATATGTCGGACCAAGCACATTCTTCCAACATAAAAGCGATTAGAACACTTGGTTTTAGTAAAGCACAAGTACGCATAATACCTTCCGATCAAGAATATAAATTCGGGGTTTCAAAATTAAAAAATGCCATTGCAAAGGATCGGATTCAAGGATTTTTCCCTTTCTGCCTTATAGCCACCGCAGGCACTACCAATACCGGAACGGTGGATCCACTTTCCGATTTGGCCTCAATTTGTAAACAAGAAGGGCTATGGTTTCATATAGATGCTGCCTATGGTGGTGCGGCAATTTTATCGGCTAATGGAAAAGAATTATTAAAAGGAATAAAAAAAGCAGATTCGCTTACGGTCGACCCGCATAAGTGGTTTTTTCAGCCGTATGAAATAGGGTGTTTACTGGTAAGAAACCACACCTGGTTGAAGAATACATTCACTGAAAAACCCGAATATTTGCGGGATATTGAAGGGAATACCTCAGAAATTAATTTCTATGATCACGGAGTTGAATTAACCCGACGCTTTCGAGCACTCAAATTTTATATGTCGGTGAAGACCTTTGGCCTACATACCTTCAAAAATGCAATTGATTACAACATGAAATTGGCCGAGGAAGTTGAAGTATTACTGAGAAATAGTAGCCATTGGGAAATCATCTCTCCCGCAACTTTGGCGGTTATAAATTTTCGATTCAACCCATTTCAGTTGGACCTTGAAGAAGAAAAACTAGATGCTTTAAATCAATACATCTCTCAAAAAGTGGTTGACACCAAGGAGGCATTGCTAGTAACTACGGTCCTCAATAAACAGGTGGTGTTGCGCATGTGCCTGATTAATCCAAGAACTACCATGGAGCATATTCAAGATACCTTGAAACTTTGTGAAACCTTTGCAGGCGAGTATTTAAATAAAACCCAAACTTCTTCATAATTTTTAATAACCTAGGTTGAATCCAATTTCTACGTATGTATTGGGATGGGTTTTGGTTATATTTGCAACCGAATATTCCAAGGAATGATAGACAACAAACAATTTTTGCCTAAAGCGTATGAAAATTTTCCAAACGAAGGAAAAATAGCTTATCAATCGCCTAGCAACATAGCTTTGGTTAAATATTGGGGTAAATATGGAGCTCAATTACCAAAAAACACTTCCATAAGTTTTACGCTAAATCATTGTCATACCCAAACCCATCTTTCTTTTAGTAAGAAGAATACACAGGGATTTGAGTTTGAAGTTTATTTGGATGGAAAGCGAAATGAATCTTTCGAGCCCAAAATTCAAAAGTTTTTTGAACGAATAGACCAATACGTTCCATTCTTGAATGATTATCGGTTTAAAA
>JAHEMY010000109.1 GCA_024643425.1 Flavobacteriaceae bacterium | reverse complement strand
ATACTGCCAGCGCTATTGCTTCCATTTGTTATGGAGAGGCTTCAGCGGTGGTCGACGGGAATGTATATCGCGTATTAAGTAGGCTCTTTGGAATTGATACTCCTATTAATAGCAGTTCAGGGATTAAGGAATTTAAGCTTTTATCTCAGTCCCTTATCGCAGAAGAATCTCCGGGAACCTATAATCAGGCGATCATGGAATTTGGAGCGATGTACTGTGTCCCTGCGGCACCGGATTGCGACAATTGCATCTTCGCTAGTAAATGTGTGGCTTATAAGAATAATACTGTTGCACAACTTCCGGTAAAACTGAAAAAGGCTAAAAGCAAAGAACACCATTTTCATTTTATGGTTCCGCTTTCTGAAAATGGATCTACTTATTTGGAACAAAGAACCGATAATGGTATCTGGAAGCATTTGTATCAATTTCCATTAATAGATGAAAAGAAGACGTTGTCCCTAAAGGAGCTACAAAATCATGAATCATTTAAAAAAATCATAAGGAATTGGGAAGTGAAATCTGTGACACAATTTTCCGAAAAGCAGATTCTTCATAAATTGAGTCATAAGGATCTCTATGTAAGTTTCTGGATTGTCGAGCTTAATGAACCCTCCGAGAAGCTTATCACGGTGGACGAATTACACCAATTGGCCGTTCCGATTGTCATAGAGAGGTTCATTTCAGAATTTACCCCTTTTCAACTGTAAAAATTTACCTATATTTAAGTGTAAAAGTTACCTTTGTAGAAAATAAATAAGAGCGATGAGTGGAACATTGAACAAAGTGATGCTGATAGGGCATACAGGAGATGAAATTAAAATGAATTACTTTGAAGGTGGAGGCTGTATTGGACGTTTTCCATTAGCAACAAACGAGACTTATACCAACCGAACTACCGGTGAAAAAGTTTCAAATACTGAATGGCATACTATAGTAGTTCGCAACAAGGCTGCCGAAATTTGTGAAAAGTATTTAAAGAAAGGCGATAAAGTATACATTGAAGGACGCATTAAAACACGCAAGTGGCAAGATGATCAGGGTAACGATCGTTACAGTACGGAAATTCAGTGTACCGATTTCACTTTTTTAACGCCAAAGAATGAAATGGGTAGTACCCAAAGTAGTTCGGGGAGTGCTTCACAGCAAAGTCATACTCCTGCTGCTGCACAAGCTCAGGAAGTTCATGAAGTTCATAGCAATGACGACGATGATGATCTTCCATTCTAAGTGTAATCAATTGGTGACGTTTTGGACATAGAACCCCCGAGTTTACTTATCCCTTCCCTAATAGCTGCTTCTCAGATAACCGGGATCCTGTTTGTATTTATCTTACTGTTTTTCTCTGCGTTAATATCAGGTGCTGAAATAGCTTTCTTTTCCTTAACGCCTTCAGATGTTCGCACTTCTGATGGAGAACTGGTTTCAAAAAAGATGGAACTAGTGGAAAAGTTGCTCTCCAAGCCGAAAAAACTTTTGGCAACCATTTTAGTGGCGAACAACTTAATCAATATCGCCATCGTGCTCCTATTTGATTCATTGTCCGATTTCTTTTTCGAAGGCATCGAAACCGAATGGATTAAATTTACCATTGAAGTAGGGGTCGTTACCTTCTTGATCTTACTGTTTGGGGAAATCTTACCTAAAATATATGCGAGTAGGAATAAAGTGTCTTTTTCGTCATTTATGTCCTATCCCTTAAATGTGCTATACACCTTATTTTCCCCTATTAGCACTCCAATGCGTTCGGCAACCATCTATTTGGAGAACAAATTTGGAAAGCAAAAATCAAACATCAGCGTCGATCAACTTTCACAGGCTTTAGAGCTAACCTCTTCAGACGACACGACCCATGAGGAACAGAAAATTCTGCAAGGGATCGTGACCTTTGGTAATACCGACACGAAAAACGTGATGCGTCCAAGATTGGATATATTCGCGCTCGACGAAGAGATGCCTTATAAAGAAATACTTCCCGAGATTATTTCCCATGGCTATTCTCGTATTCCTGTGTATAAAGATTCTATCGATAGCATTACTGGAATTTTATATGTAAAGGACTTACTGCCGTATTTCGATCGAAAATCCTTTGATTGGGTGAAATTAATACGCGAACCTTATTTTGTTCCTGAGAATAAGAAATTGGATGATTTGTTAAATGAGTTCAAGGAAATGAAAATGCATTTGGCCATTGTTGTAGATGAATATGGCGGAACCAGTGGATTGATTTCATTGGAAGATATTATAGAAGAAATTGTTGGAGAAATTAGTGATGAATTTGATGATGAAGATCTAATCTTCTCCAAGTTGGACGATCAGAATTTTGTCTTTGAAGGAAAAACTCCGCTGAAGGATTTTTATAAAGTAATCAAGTTGGAGGATACCAAACTATTCGATGAAGCTCGAGGAGAAGCAGAAACCTTGGCTGGATTCATCTTAGAAATATCAAAGGGCTTTCCAAAAAAGGATGACATACTAAATTTTCATCAGTATTCGTTTACCATAGAGTCTTTTGAAAATAAACGAATCAATCAGATTAAATTATCCATTCATGAGTAGCTTACGCATACTGGGACTATTTATGGGTATCGTTTTCATGGCTGCTTGTGGTGACGATGTGGTGGTAAAACCTGAAGCAAAACTAAGGCTTCAATATCCTGCTCCTTCCTATATTAAAGTAAACGATAGCTGTCCTTTTGATTTTGAACGGAATGAAATGTCTGAAGTTGAATTGAGGCCAAACTGCGCCATCAATTTGAATTACCCAAGAATGAAAGCTACGGTATACCTCACTTACCGAGAAGTACAAGATAATTTGAATTCATTGTTATCTGATGCGCAAAAGCTTACTTACGATCATACCATTAAAGCCAATGAGATTTTTGAGCAACCTAGAGTGGATAGCATTCATAAGGTGTATGGCATGTTCTACATGATCAATGGCGATGCGGCGACGCAGTCCCAATTTTATGCAACCGATAGTGTAAAGCATTTTGTAACGGGGTCCCTTTATTTCAACAGCAAGCCCAACTTTGATTCCATTTATCCTGCAGTGGTCTATTTAAGGGACGACATCCGGAGAATTATGGAAACAATTACTTGGAAATAAATCGCAGCCTCTTTTAGAAGCATTTCAATTAATTATTCGACTTTTGTCATGATCAATTTAAGCAGGTATCATGCACAAGAAATGGGTATATTTAATTATACTTTCCTTCATCTGGGGAAGCTCTTTCATACTCATGAAAAAGGGCTTGGTAGGCTTAACCGATTATCAATTGGGGTCCCTTCGAATTGTACTTACCTCCATCATTTTATTTTCTGTAGGTTTTAAAACAATTTCCGAAATACAAAGAAGGCATTGGAAGTGGATCGCTATTTCGGGTTTTGTAAGCTCCTTTTTTCCACCCTTCTTGTTTGCCATAGCCCAGAACCACATAGACAGCGCCGTTGCTTCCATGCTTAATAGCTTAACCCCTCTCGCTACCGTTTTGGTTGGGATTTTAGTATTTAGGATTACGAGTACTAAACGACAAATTTTCGGAGTATTTGTGGGATTGATTGGTTCCTTGATGTTAATTTTAGCAGGGTCTAATTTCAATCAAGATCAGGATTATACCTATAGTTTACTTATTCTCTTGGCGACCATTGGGTATGCGCTTAACGTGAATATTTTAAAGAAGTACCTCACCGATATTAGTGCACTAGCTGTAACTACGGGAAATTTTCTCTTTATCTTTTTTCCGGCTCTGATTGTATTGTCTATGACAGGGTTTTTTACGGCCGTTTTTGATTCAGCTCAAATGCAGGAGTCGGTTGTGTATGTTATAATCCTCTCCATCTTTGGTACGGCCATAGCAAAGGTACTCTTCAACAAAATGATTCAAATTTCTAGTCCTGTTTTTGCTTCATCGGTGACCTATACCATGCCTTTGGTGGCAGTGTTATGGGGAATTATTGATGGCGAACGGTTTGGAATCTTTCAACTTTTGGCTGCGGTGGTTATTTTAATTGGAGTGTATCTCTCCCACAGACGTAAAACCTAAGTTTTAATAATGTGTTAATTTTCAGGGAATTCCATTAATTTTTACGAAATTTAAAGGAATCCAAAATACAAATTATGCGTGCGTATTATGTAAAATATGGCTTAGGAAGTGCAGCTTTATTAATCCTGTATTTTTTGTTTACAAAATTACTTGGACTGCACCAATATCCGGTACTTAGTGCATTTAATGCCGTGATTTTTGGTGGAGGAATTTACCTTGCCCTAAAAAATTATAAAAGAAGCTTGGATGTCTTTAATTATCATGAAGGATTCCAATTAGGATTATTCACGGGAGGTTTGGCGACCGTAGTGTTTTCTATATTTATGGCGTTTTATATTTTTGGGATTGACCATCAATTTGCTGAAGCCATTTTAGATTCATGGAATTTAAATTTCAATAAAGGAGCATTGATTCTGGTGGTATCGTTGGTAGTAATGGGTTTTTCAACCACTTTTGTCCTCACCCTTACCTTTATGCAACTCCTCAAAAACTCTTGGAATCCAAAACACTGATTTTTACAGTGTTTAATTTCAAAAAACTCTTTGTTCAATTCAATTTAAAAAATTATATTTGCACCCTCCTAGTAATAAGGTGTTTACTTCCTGTAAGAAACACTGATAAACAGGGAGTTAAAAACAAATATTAAATTAAACGTTTACGCCATGTATGCAATTGTAGAGATAGCAGGGCAGCAATTTAAAGTTGCGAAAGATCAAAAAGTCTTTGTGAACCGTTTAGCTGTAGAAGAAGGAAACAATGTTGCATTCGACAATGTACTTCTTATCGGTGACGGAGACAAAGTAACTGTTGGCGCCCCCGCTATAGACGGAGCTCAAGTTGGAGCGAAAGTCTTAAAGCACCTTAAAGGAGATAAGGTGATTGTTTTCAAAAAGAAAAGAAGAAAAGGATACCGTAAGAAAAACGGTCATAGACAATACCTTTCTGAAATCGTTATTGAAAGCATTGTAGCTAGTGGAGCTAAGAAAGCTGCGCCTGCAAAAAAAGAAGCAGCAAAACCTGCAGAACCAAAAGCAAAAGTAGAAGCTCCTAAGGCTGAAGCTGCTCAGGATTTGGAAGGTATGACTGTAGCACAGTTAAGAGAATTAGCTAAGGAAAAAGAGATTACAGGATATTCTTCTATGAAGAAAGCTGAATTAATCGAAGCCTTAAGTAACGTATAACCCTATAAAACCGAAAGAAAATGGCTCACAAAAAAGGAGTTGGTAGTTCTAAGAACGGTCGCGAATCAGAATCGAAACGCTTAGGTGTAAAGATCTTTGGTGGACAAGCTGCCATCGCAGGAAATATCATCATTAGACAAAGAGGTACACAACATCACCCAGGTGAAAATGTGTATTTAGGAAAAGACCATACATTACACGCCAGAGTTGACGGTACTGTAAAGTTTGAAAAGAAAAAAGGTGGAAAATCTTATGTTTCTATCGTTCCTCAAGGAGAGGCTTAATCAAACGCATTAAATAAATAAAAAAACCCGATCCATTGGATCGGGTTTTTTGTTTTCAATTTTTGACCGATTAAAGTCCTGGATAGTTCTTGGTAAGAATGTCGATACCATCAACAATCCACCAAATTCCTAATCCACCTAACGTTAGTATAAACAAGATGTTCCAACCTATTGGACTTCCTAAATACCATCGGTGTCCGGCTAGCCATCCAAGGAATAGCCATAACAATACAGCGATCAAAAAGCTGTTGCTGTCTGCTACAGCAGCAGGGGAGGTCAGTACTTCCGTTTGCTCATCATTTGCGCTTACCTCGGTAGTAGTGCTTACGGTTCGAGTAACAGGAAACGAAGCATAGCTAGACGTAACCGCCAAAATCATAACAAAAAATGACAGAATAATTTTAGTTTTCATAAATGAGTTTTATTTAGTTATTATTGTAAAGTAATTAAAAATAATTTAAATGTCTTGTCGCTTCCTCCTGTTTTTTATCACTTTTTTATGGCAAATCACTTCATTCGCTCAACAAGAGTTCGAATTTGTGGGGGTTGTACGCATCGGAGAAGAAGCCTTCATTTCCTATAAAATTTCGTTTGAAGAGAAGGACGGTTATATAAAAGGCTATTCATTAACCGACCTGGGAGGTGCTCATGAAACCAAATCGTTTTTGTCAGGTTATTTCGACGATGATAAAAACACGTTGGAATTTTATGAAAGTGGAATCCTCTACACAAAATCCTATGTGACCCAGGATGATTTTTGCTTTATTCATTTTAAGGGGGATTTAAGTAAGTTAAATGAACGACAAACCATCGAAGGATTATTTAAAGGACTTTACAGCGATGGCAAAGAATGTATTAGTGGCGAGCTCAAATTAGCCAACCTTGGTAGAATTCTAAAGAAGGCGAAAAGAATAGACCGTAAAATCGATCGAAGCATTGTGATTAGTCAGGAAAAAAAGGACCAGGTAAACCTTGTAAAGGACTTAGACAGTCTTTCCATGAATACCATCCGAAAAGATCAAATTCTTTCTGTATTCACAGCATCCAATAAAATAAATCTTACCTATTACGATGCCGGTCAAGAAGATGGTGATCAAATCGCTATTTATGTCAATGACGAGCTCATGTTTCGAAAGCTGGAAGCAAAATCAAAAAAACAAAAAATCGAGATCCCCTTGTTGAAAGAAAAGACCGTCGTAAAAATTGAAGCACTCAATAATGGATCCATTGGAGGGAATACCATTAAAATTGATCTTTACGATACCGATCATACCATTGAGACCATTACGAATATGAAGTCTGGAGAATCGGCTAAGTTCGTGTTTATACAGAAAAAATAAACCCTTGCCAACGACAAGGGTTCATTCAAAATTATATATTTTCTTTTAGTATCTGTAGTACTCAGGCTTATAGGGCCCTTCCACTTTAACACCAATGTATTTCGCTTGGTCCTGACGTAGTTCTGTTAATTCCACTCCAATTTTTTCTAGGTGTAATTTGGCAACCTTTTCGTCAAGGTGTTTTGGCAACATATACACTTTGTTTTCATAAGCACCGCTATTCTTCCAAAGTTCAATTTGAGCCAAAGTTTGGTTCGTGAATGAATTACTCATTACAAAGCTAGGATGTCCAGTAGCACACCCTAAGTTTACTAGCCTTCCTTCAGCAAGAAGAATGATGTCCTTACCGTTAATGGTATACTTATCCACTTGTGGTTTGATCTCGACATGCGTATTACCAAAGTTGGTTTTTAACCATGCTACATCAATTTCATTGTCAAAATGACCAATATTACAAACAATGGTTTTGTCTTTCATTGCTTCAAAATGCTTCCCAACAACAATGTCTTTATTACCAGTGGTAGTAATTACGATATCGGCATTTCCAATCACAGTTTCAAGTCGTTTAACTTCAAAGCCGTCCATAGCTGCCTGAAGAGCGCAAATAGGATCAATTTCTGTAACGGTTACAATAGAGCCTGCTCCTTTAAAAGAGGCTGCCGTCCCTTTTCCAACATCACCGTAGCCACAAACAACCACGCGTTTTCCGGCCAACATAGTATCTGTAGCACGTCTTACCGCATCCACAGCACTTTCTTTACAACCGTATTTATTATCGAATTTTGATTTTGTAACGCTGTCGTTCACATTGATGGCCGGCATGACCAAAGTTCCGTTCTCCATACGTTCGTACAAACGGTGTACTCCTGT
>JAHEMY010000021.1:14861-30546 GCA_024643425.1 Flavobacteriaceae bacterium | reverse complement strand
AGCTTCTCAAATGGTTTAATATTTATTTCCATGGTTAATCTTGAACAATGATGTCCTTGGCATCATCTTTTTCATATTCAGGTTGAATATTCACGTGATTTATTCCAAATTGATGAAATAATACCTCTTCAACCCTATTTAAAATTTCATCAAATTGTGATAAGGTAATGTCCTCGTAAAAGTCGATATGTGCTTCTAAATGATTTTCTTTTTCATTGAGCTGCCAAATATGCATATGGTGTACATTCTTAATTTCCGGGAAGGCAGAAATAGCATCTCGCAACTCTTTTAAGTCAACATCCTCGGGGCTAAACAGCATAAGTACTCGAAAAGAATTCTTCAATAGATCGTATCCCATCACCAATAAGTAAAGGGCAATAATCAAGGTAAGTACACTATCAACCCAAAACCAATTAAAATACTTCATCAACAAACCGCCAATCAATACCGCAACCGAAGCCGACATATCGGTGATTAAATGCAAATAAGCAGAACGCATGTTCATATTGTCCTTCGAATCTTTCCGCAATAACAATACACTAAGCCCATTCGCCACAATCCCCAACAATGCCAACCAAATTACCAGGCCGCTTTCAATTTCTTTAGGATGAACAAAACGAGCAATTGCCTCATAAATTAAATACAAAGCCACGATCATTAGGGTGGACGCATTTACAAAAGCCGCGATAATTTCAGCGCGTTTGTACCCAAATGTTTTATCGAAAGAAGCTTTTTTGGTAGCGTACCGGTTAGCTACATAACTTACAATTAAAGAAACTACATCACTAAAATTGTGAAGCGCATCTGAAATAAGGGCAAGACTTCCCGATAATAATCCACCAACTACTTGAGCAATGGTTATTAAGATATTAAGTACTATAGAAATTAATAAATTTCTGCCTTTGGATTTTGGATGATGGTGATGCGCATGAGAATGTGCCATTGGTCCTGGCTTAAGAACAAGCGATCTTGTTTACACGATTCTGGTGTCTTCCTCCTTCAAAAGGAGTGGTTAAAAAAGCATCCACCATACCTGTAGCTTGAGGAACACTTGTAAAGCGAGCAGGAATGCTCAAGATGTTTGCATCGTTATGCTGACGAGCTAGTTCGGTAATTTCTTTTGTCCAACATAAAGCAGCTCTAATTTTCTGATGTTTATTTGCCGTCATTGAAACTCCATTACCACTTCCACAAATTAGAATTCCAAAATCTACTTGACCTTTCGAAACAGCTTCCGCTACAGGATGCACAAAGTCCGGATAATCCACACTATCATTCGAGTCGGTTCCGAAGTTCATTACCTCATGACCTTGATTTTTTAAATGATCTACAATGGTGTTTTTATATTCTGTTCCGGCGTGATCGTTTCCTATGGCTATTTTCATCTGATTAAAATTTTTACAAAGATACTATTTATGAAACACTGACTGTCCAAAAAACTATGATCTATTCAAAATCAATTATTTAGTATTTCTTAACCTTTCTGTGATGTTTAGGTTAACAACTATGTTCATATTTGTTTATAGTTTATGCAAAATACTTCTTGCTTATTTCAAAGGAATTTTCCTATTAAAAAAATTAAAAAAGGAACCTCTATTTTTCATCTTTTCTTTTAGAATTGTTTTACTCAAAATTGAATTCGTTAATAACACTTTTCTAAATTAAACTTTTTAAAAATACATGGTTCATTTAGGATGTTCACAATTGTCAATTAAATTTCTAAATGCAATAATTTCAAAGAATTACTTTCTTAAAAGCTGTTAATAAACTGATCGAAAAGAATGATAAGTAAAAATCAAATCATTTTTCAAAAAAGTTATGCTAGCTATTAACACACTATAATCATCAACAATAATTTATTTAAAATTTAAAAAAAGAAAATTATGATATATATATTGTTGAAAACAATTATTTCACACAATAGTTAAGTGTGATGATCCATTCCATTGGTCGAGTATTCTTTGTGCTGCCTCTAGATCTTCCTGATGAACTTTCAGCCGAATACCTCCAATTGCATTGGAATGAAAAGGAAGTACGCCAATCATGGTTTCATTTACAAAAACATGCCGAATCTCTTCATGTTCTAAAAGAAGTCGAAGTACGGCATATTCACTTTGAAACGTGAAAATAGCAATGGTTTTGAAGTGTTCCATGGTTGTACTAATTTACTAAATCTGTCTAAATTGTAGAATGTCATTAGCTTATTAAATGTACTTTTACAAAACTTAAAATTTAATTATGCCGAAAAGGATCAAACGAGGAAAGAAAAAGCAGAAAGATAATCTATCAGAAACGATACTTACCCTCCTACGAAAAGATCACAGTAAACCTTTTAATTACAAACAAATCGCTGCAAAATTAGGATTGAACGATGCCAGCAGTAGAAATCATATTATAAAAACACTTAAACATCTCCAAGGAGCTGGATCCATTCAAGAAATTGAACGAGGAAAATACATTCTTACGCCTTCTCAGAATTATGTAACCGGACGCATGGACATATCTAGTCGCGGAAAAGGATATGTCATTGTTGAAGATCGAGAGGATGATATTTTTATCAAGAATAAAAACCTCAATAAAGCCATGAATGGTGATATGGTTGAAGTTTATGTTTTTAAGCGAATGAAAGGAGGCAAAACGGAGGGAGAGGTTACGAGAATTATAGAACGCAAGCGCACAGAATTTGTTGGAACCATTCAGGTTTCCGATAAGTTTGCTTTTGTAGAATGCCCTGGATATAGTATGTACACGGATTTCTTTGTTCCTAAAAGCAAAACCTTAAATGCTGAAACAGGGGATAAAGTACTTGTGCGCATGGATGGTTGGGAAGCCCATAGCGATTCACCTATTGGAAGTGTTATTAAAGTTTTGGGGAAAGCGGGAGAACACAATACAGAAATACACTCGATCCTTGCACAATATGGCTTACCGTATGAATTTCCTGAAGAGGTTGAAACTTATGCTAATCAGTTAGATACTTCCATTCAAGAAGAAGAAATTAAGAAACGACGCGATTTACGAAAGACCTTAACGTTTACTATAGATCCCAGAGATGCTAAAGATTTTGACGATGCTTTATCGTTTAAAGAGTTGGAAAATGGCAATTATGAAATAGGAATTCATATTGCCGATGTATCTCATTATGTAAAACCGGGAACCATATTGGATGATGAAGCTTACGAGCGTGCAACATCGGTGTATTTGGTAGATAGGGTAGTTCCCATGTTACCTGAAGTATTGAGTAATAATGCTTGTTCTTTACGTCCGCATGAAGAGAAATATACCTTTTCAGCCATTTTTGAAATGAATAAAAAGGCGGAAGTAGTGAATCAATGGTTTGGACGAACAGTGACTTATAGTGATGCGCGATTTGCTTATGAGGAAGCCCAGGAAATAATTGAAACCGGTAAAGGATTCATTCCGGCCAATATTTCGATTACCGATAAAGAATACACTGCCGATCAGTCGATTGTTGATGCAGTGCTTAAAATGGATGCTTTGGCTAAAATTTTACGAAAACGACGTATGAATCATGGAGCGATCTCTTTCGATAAAGTGGAGGTGAAATTTATTTTGGATGAAAATAACAATCCAGAAGGGGTTTATTTCAAAGAAAGTAAAGACGCCAATAAGTTAATTGAAGAATTTATGCTTCTGGCCAACCGAAGTGTGGCGGAATATGTTGGAAAGCAAAATCCTAAAAAGACCTTTGTGTATCGAGTCCATGATGAGCCGGACGATGAGAAAATTGCCGCTCTTGAAAACATCATCAAGCGATTTGGCTATAAATTAGATACTCGTGACCGAAGAACCACAGCCTCCTCTTTGAATAAATTGTTAGAAGATGTTGTAGGTAAGAAAGAGCAAAACATGGTCGATACCCTTGCTATACGAAGTATGAGCAAAGCAGTTTACACTACCCATAATATTGGTCATTATGGCTTAGCATTCGATTATTATACCCATTTTACATCGCCTATTCGACGATATCCGGACGTAATGGTGCATCGCTTATTGCAACAGTATTTGGATGGTGGGAAAAGTGCTTCCGAAGAGAAATATGAAGAAAATTGTGGGCATTCAAGCGATATGGAACAATTGGCTTCGAATGCCGAACGGGATAGCATTAAATACATGCAAGTAAAATACATGTTAGACCATAAAGATCAAGAATTCGCAGGCGTAATTTCCGGAGTGACCGATTGGGGAATCTATGTCGAAATAAGTTCTAACAAATGTGAAGGAATGGTGCGTTTACAGGACTTAAGAGACGACCACTATGTTTTTAACCGCGAAGAGTTTGCCGTTATTGGTAGTAATTCCCATAATGTATATCGGTTGGGGGATGAAGTTGTGGTGAAAGTTAAGAATGCAGACCTTGTGAAAAAACACTTAGATTTTACGATGATTGGACATGTTGAATAATCGAATATTATCTTAATAAAAATCATGCGACTTTTAGCACTTATTTTATTTTTTATTGTTGGGTGGACCCCAATGTTTTCTCAGGTTAAAGTATACCTAAGCAACGGTGAAGTTATTGAAGCTAAAATAGGAAACATGAAACACGACCTAATTAAACTAAAAGACTCTAAAAACGATAAAAATCAAAAAATAAAGGCAAAGGAAGTAGATAGCGTATTAGTTTTTGAAAAAGGGAAGCAAACAATTTATCATGCTCTTGGAAAAAGGAAAAAGAGTTTTTATGAGTTATGCCAGCGTGGAAAAGTGAACATTTATGTTTACCAAAGCACTGCGGTTACAGGATATGGAAATTTCACCTCTACTTTTTATGCTTTAAAACGCCCTAATGATGCTGCTTTTGCAGATTTTTCAAACAACTGGAAATGGTTTTACAAGTTGGCTGAAGAGTATTTTCCCGATTGTCCGACCTTGATTGAAAAGATAAAAAATGAAGAGGACGGATTTAGCCGAAAGGATATGAAAAATATTGGTGAATTCTACAATAAAAATTGTGGTTCATGAACTGTAACATTTTTGGATTCAAACTATCTTTAGAACACCAAAAACAGAAATAATGAAAACATTTACTATTTGCATCCTGCTTTTTTGCAGCGTCACACTATTTTCTCAACAAACCGTTACCAAAGAAGTTGGCGATTTTAATGAATTAAAGGTTTTTGACCTTATGGAGGTTAATTTAATTCAGTCAAATCACACAAAAGTTGTCGTCAAAGGCGTACACGCTGAAGATGTAAAAATTATTAACGACAACGGAACGTTAAAGCTTCGAATGAACCTTGATACCAGATTCCGTGGAGAAGACACGCACATCGAAGTATACTTTAAAAACATTGAAGTTATCGATGCAAATGAAGGTGCTCGAATTGTTGGCAACGCCATGATTGTTCAGAAAGAAATAGAATTACGTTCACAAGAAGGAGGTCGAATTAAGGTTGGACTTGAAGTCGATGAATGCGAAGTAAAGGCAGTGACAGGCGGAATTGTAGAGGTTTCTGGAAGGGCCGACGAACAGGAAATAAAAATAAATACGGGAGGAATTTTTTACGGAAAGGATTTTAAAACTAGCAAGACAGAAGTGCGTATCACCGCGGCGGGAGAAGCCGAAGTTCACGCTTCGCAATCTGTTGACGCCCATGTTACTGCTGGAGGGAACGTGACTATTTATGGTAATCCGGAAAAAGTTAAAGAAAAAAGCTTTGCCGGAGGAACCATTAGAAAAATATAAGGTTAACAACAAAGGAAATATTTTCTCTTAGAAACCGTCAATCATCGCTAAACAAATTCGTAATTTTAAAGCATGGTTGACGGTTTATTTTATGCAGCGCTGTATGGCTTCCTTTTAGCATTCGCCGTAGGACCAGTTTTCTTTACATTAATAGAAACAAGCATTACCAAGGGATTTCGAGCGGGAATCTTCTTCGACTTGGGAGCGATGTTCGCCGACATCATCTTTATACTCATCGCTTATTTTAGTACGAGCAAAATTTTGGAACGTATCAAAGACGAACCCGGGGTTCTTATTTTTGGGGGAGTCTTGTTAATAGCGTACGGCATTATCTCTTACATTCGAACGGCGAAATCGTTCATAAAAATTGTTCGAGAACATTATGCGGTGCATGTCAAGAAAAATTTAGGAGGGCTTTTTCTGAAAGGCTTTTTGTTGAATTTTGTAAACTTTGGGGTGCTCGCAGGATGGATAGGAACCATTATCATGGCGAACGCATTGACCAGTTCAAAGAATGGGGTGTTTCTTTTTCTCACCACGGTATTGGCAACATTTTTCCTCACCGATCTAATCAAAATATCTTTGGCGAAACGCTTGAAAAGTAAAATGACACCGAGATTTATTTACAAAACCAAAAAGTGGGTAAGTATTTTAATTATCATTTTTGGTGCAGCGTTATTGTTGCAGGGAATATTTCCGAAGGAAGTGCGGAAGGGCTTGGATCGAATACCGAGCGCTACGGAACGCATGGAACATTAGGCATAAAAAAACCCTCACGAAGAGTGAAGGTTTTTGAGGCGTCTAGCGGATTCGAACCGCTGTACAAGCTTTTGCAGAGCTCTGCCTAGCCACTCGGCCAAGACGCCTTTTATGTGGGCAAATATAATAAGAATCCCTTTAAACAAAAGATTATTCTTTAATGTTTTGCCAGATTCACACTATCGATTGGCATTCATGGTAACACTTACCTCTTCCACATCGCCACCAATGGGTGGATTCAATTTAGAAACGGTTACTTTCACTTCTGTAACCAGCGGAATTTCAGCAAATATGGCATTGATGATGCGCCTCCCAACATGTTCCAATAATTTCGATCGAATTGCCATTTGTTCTTTTACAATTCGATTCAGATGAACATAGTCGACCGTATCGCCTAGTTGATCTGTGTCTGCCGCCTTTACAAGATTGGCGCCAACAGTGATGTTTACCAAATAATCACTGCCAATTTTTTCCTCTTCGGTTAAACAACCATGATTGGCAAAAAGGCGTATGTTTTTTAAACGTATCGTACTCATTTAAAATCTTTTTGCAAAGATACTTTTTTACGGCGTTTTGGTATCTTTGCGCCTTAATTAACATTATGAGCGAGGAAAAGAGTCTCAATTTTATTGAGCATATTATTGAAGATGATTTAAAAGGGGGGTACAGCCCTAAAGATTTATGTTTTAGGTTTCCACCCGAACCCAATGGCTATTTACATCTCGGGCATGCTTCGGCTATTTGCTTGAATTTTGGTTTAGGCTTGCGGTATAATGCACCGGTGAACCTGCGGTTTGACGATACAAATCCGGCAAAGGAAGAACAAGAATTTGTGGATGCCATTAAAAAGGACGTTTCTTGGTTGGGTTATGAATGGGCGCAGGAGTGCTATGCCTCGGATTATTTTCAACAACTCTACGATTGGGCAATAGCACTTATTAAACAGGGAAAGGCCTATGTAGATTCCCAAACATCGGAAGAAATTGCCGCTCAAAAAGGAACTCCAAACAGTTCCGGATCTGAAAGCCCTTATAGAAGCAGAAGTGTTGATGAAAATTTGACGCTTTTTGAAAAAATGAAAAATGGGGATGTTCCCGAAGGTGCCCATGTACTAAGAGCAAAAATAGACATGACCTCACCAAACATGCTCATGCGGGACCCGGTGATGTACCGTGTTTTGCACAAACACCACCACCGAACCGGCAACACATGGAGTATTTACCCCATGTACGATTGGGCCCATGGAGAAAGTGATTACATAGAACAGGTGTCTCATTCGTTCTGTACGCTTGAATTCCTACCCCATAGAGAGCTTTACGACTGGTTCTTGGACCAAGTATGCGATTCGGAGAAATTACGGCCTAAACAGCGTGAATTTGCGCGCAGGAACTTTAGTCATACGGTTGTGAGTAAAAGAAAACTTATGAAATTGGTTGAAGAAGGTGTGGTAACAGGCTGGGACGACCCCAGAATGCCTACCATTTCAGGCTTGAGAAGAAGAGGGTACACCCCGCAATCCATTCGTAGTTTTGCCGACAGTATTGGGGTTGGAAAACGTGAAAATTTAATAGACGTTTCACATTTGGAATTTTGTGTGCGTGAGGATTTGAACAAAACGGCGCCACGCGTAATGGCCGTTTTAGATCCGGTAAAATTGGTTATTACCAATTACCCTGAAGGTCAGACGGAATGGTTGGAAGCCGAGAATAATCCTGAAGATGAAAGTGCAGGATCCAGACAATTATTATTTTCTCGCGAATTGTATATTGAACGTGAAGATTTTAAAGAGGAGGCAAATCGAAAATTCTTCCGACTTTCCATAGGAAAGGAAGTTCGTTTGAAAAACGCATACATCATTCAAGGAGAAAGCGTTGTAAAAGACGCCGAAGGAAATATCACAGAAATTCATTGTACCTACGATCCGGACAGCAAGAGCGGAAGTGGAACGGAAGCTTCTTTGCGAAAAGTAAAAGGAACCCTTCATTGGGTTTCGGTTGCGGATGCTCGAAAAATTGAGGTGCGCATGTACGATCGATTATTTATGGACGCAGCTCCTGATGGTAACAAGGAAAAGGACTTTATGGAATTTGTAAACCCAAATTCTTTGGAAGTGATTACCGGTTTTGCAGAACCCGGCTTGGCCGAAGCTGAAGAGGGCACCCAGTTCCAATTCCAGCGATTGGGGTATTTTGTGGTAGATCGGGATTCAACAAAAGAACATCCGGTATTTAATCGCACGGTTCCACTGAGGGATTCGTGGGCAAAACTAACAGAATAAAAAAAGGCGCCATTGGGCGCCTTTTTTATTAATATGACAAATCATCGTCTGCCGGAGGAGGCGTCCTCTTTTTCTTCGTTGTACCGATACCGCTAGCGCGATTTTGTTTTTTCATTTCTTCACCAATTTGATTGCTGGCAACAAAAGAGGCAATCATATTATTGAGCATATCACTCCCGGCTTGTGGAGAGTTGGGCAACAATATCAAGTTGGTATTTGTTTCCTCACCAATAGACTGTAGCGTATCGTAATGTTGAGTAACTACAATCAAGGCGGAAGCTTCTTGGGAATTGATACCCACATTATTCAATACTTCCACCGACTCTTCAAGTCCGCGGGCAATCTCTCTTCGCTGATCGGCAATCCCTTGACCTTGCAATCGTTTGCTTTCTGCTTCCGCACGTGCTTTAGCCACAATTTTTATTCGTTCAGCTTCGGCTTCGTATTCGGCAGCTACCTTTTCACGTTCTGCGGCATTAATGCGGTTCATAGCAGCTTTTACTTGAACATCGGGATCGATATCCGTCACCAATGTTTTGATAATGTCGTACCCGTAATCCGACATCGCTTCATTTAATTCGGCCTTTACGGCAATGGCAATATCGTCCTTGCGTTCGAAAACATCATCGAGTTTCATTTTAGGGACTTCGGCCCGAACCACATCAAACACATAGGAAGTAATTTGATCATGCGGACTTTCCAATTTATAGAAGGCGTCGTAGACCTTGTCTTTGATGACTTGGAACTGAACGGATATTTTCAATTTCACGAAAACATCGTCTTTTGTTTTGGTCTCAACCAAAACGTCTAATTGTTGAATTTTCAAATTAACTCGTCCTGCAATGCGGTCAATCACAGGGATTTTAAACTGTAATCCTGAGTTTCGAATACTATGAAACTTTCCAAGACGTTCTATAATTGCCGCAGTTTGCTGCTTGACAATAAAAATGAACATCAACAGAATAAAGAAGGAAAAAATTAAAATTGGTATTATTAATATACTACCCATAGCGTTGTTTTTATTAAATAACTAGTTGAAGATACGAAAATAAAGCTACTTTTATAGCCCAAACTTATTGCCCTATGAGTCTTAAAAACCTACTTTTTGTTACGCTTTTTCTCAGCATTTCTATTGCTTCATATTCCCAACGTGTTCGCGAAGAATACAGTTATATGGGGATTTACGGAGGCTATTCCATGGTCGAATTAAAAACAGATCAATTAAACACCAAACAAGGAGATGGCTTTGCCGCCGGATTTCTTACCCGAGGGGACTGGTACAACAAGTTTTATATGGAATACGGAGTTAATTTCTTTTTAAATAACGTGGGTATTTATGGAAGAGAAGCTGGCAACCCAAGCAACGAGCAATACATCGATTATAACTTATCCGGTGTTCAATTAAGGTTGTTAGGGGGGTATCATATCATTCGGCACCATTTAGGGATTGAATTTGCTCCAATTTTGAGTGTGAATGGAAAGATGAAACCCAAAAGTGAATCCTATAATGATTTTATCCTTGATGGCTATGAAGCGGTTACTGCAGAAGACATTTCTGATGTGTCCAGAGTAAACTTTCGCCTCGCCGGAGGTCTTTCAACAGGAACGAAAAATTTTAGAGCGAACGTTCAATACCAATACGGAGTTACAAATATCCTCAACCGTTTGAATGATGAAGAAGTTCTGGCAGACGAAAAACCCGATGGAGGATTTAAGGGAAACACCTCTACGATCCTTTTAGGGATATATGTGTTCTTTTAATTCATAGAAGCTACTGCCGACTCAATGCGTTGAATCGATTCTTGCTTCCCGAGTAATCCCATAATATCAAAAACATCCGGTCCTTTCATTTCACCAACGAGTGCGAGTCGCAAGGGCATCATCACTTTTCCAAAGCCAATACCTTCGGAAGTAATCCATCCTTTTACTTTTTCTGTCAATTCAGAAGCGGTGAAGTCGTTGATTTCATTTAATTGCTCAACAACTTGTTTTAAAATGGCGGGAGTTTCTTCTTTGAATGCCTTTTGAGCGGCTTTTTCATCATACTCTTTTGGGGCATGAAAGAAAAATTCACTTTGCTCCCATAAATCTGAAGCAAACGTTGCGCGTTCTTTTACCATGCTTACTAGTTGAAATAGATCTATGGAAGTCGTCACGCTTTTAGCGTCAAGAATTTTTTGAAAGGAATCAACCAATATTGCTACTGGCTGTTCTTGAATGTAATGATGCTGAAACCACTTGGTTTTTTCAGGGTCGAATTTTGCCCCGGCTTTATTCACGCGCTCCAACGTAAATTGTTGTACCAGTTCTTCGAGACTAAAAATCTCTTGTTCTGTTCCGGGATTCCACCCTAATAGCGCAAGCATATTTACTACGGCTTCAGGAAGGTACCCTTCTTCACGATAGCCAATGTATTGTTCGGTTTCTGATTTCCATTCTAATGGATATACAGGAAACCCTAATGCTTCCCCATCGCGCTTGCTTAATTTTCCCTTGCCTACGGGCTTCATAATTAAAGGCAGGTGCGCAAATTGAGGAGCTTCCCAACCAAAAGCATCATAAAGCATTTCGTGGAGCGCCATCGAAGGCAACCATTCTTCACCCCGAATAACATGGGTAATGCTCATTAAATGGTCGTCTACAATGTTGGCTAAGTGATAAGTTGGCATACCATCACTTTTAAATAAGACTTTATCATCCAAGGTATTCGTGTCTATGTGGACATCGCCCCGAATTAAATCGTTTAGGTGTAAGGTTTTATTTTCGGGAGACTTAAATCGAATTACATACGGCGCTTCTTCAGCCATAAGTTTTTCAACGGCATCAGGAGAAAGGGCTAGCGAATTTTTTAATGCTTGTCGGTTGTGCCAATTGTAAATGAAGGTTTCTCCTTTGCTTTCGGCTTCCTTTCGCGCGCCAGCTAAATCTTCGGCAGTATCAAAAGCAAAATAGGCTTTTCCTTCAGCGACAAGTTGATCGGCATATTTTCGGTAAAGGGATTTTCGTTCACTTTGACGGTACGGACCGCAAAGACCTTCTTTTCCGGGACCCTCGTCAAAAGAAATGTTTAACCAATCCAATGCTTCAACAATATATTGTTCGGCACCTGCCACATATCGGGTTTGGTCGGTATCTTCGATACGCAGCAAAAAATCGCCTCCATGTTTTTTCGCAAAAAGGTAATTGAACAAGGCGGTTCGAACTCCACCAATGTGTAATGGTCCTGTAGGACTGGGAGCGAAACGTACGCGAACTCTCTTTGACATGTAAACAAGTTTTATATGGACGGCAAAGATACGATTCTACCTTTTCATTTCCGAGGGAATCCTTGGGTTCATAAGTGCAAACCACAAAGAGGGGATCATGCTAATAACCATCGAGGACGGATAGCCATAAGGCAGCTGCGGACTCACTTCATGATATTCTAATAATTGATATTTTTTGTGTGCACGATGGTGATGATCGCTATGCCGGGTAAGTTCGTACAACATCATGCGCCCCAATACATGATTGCTGTTCCAAGAATGGATCTCACTGGCCCGTTCGTATCGGCCGGAAGGGGTTTTATTTCGGCGCAAACCATAGTGTTCTATATAATTTATGGTCTCCAATAACAACACGCTTATTACTGCTATTAGAAGTGCAATTAAAAGTCCAAAAATGCCCAACCAGACATAAATGCCCACTAAGTATGCACTCTCAAATAGGGTGTAGTAAAACATGTCGTTTTGAATACTAAAAAACGATTTACCCGAACGCTTTAAAAGATCTTTTTGAATACGCCAGGCCTTCCTGTATTGCCCGACGATGGAGCTTATCCAAAATGAATAAACGGATTGATTGTATTTGGCGCTGGCCGGGTCTTCAGGGGTAGCCACGTGCAAGTGATGGCCGTAATTATGTTCAATATAAAAGTGCATATAGAGGGAAGGAAGAAATAATAACTTTCCAAGGGTTCTTTCCCACTTGGTGGTGCGATGGCCAAGTTCGTGTGCTACATTGATTCCATTTGAACCCAGCGCCAACCCAACCGAGAATGTAAGTCCGCTCAATTCAAGTCCCGAATAATCACGAAAGGTCAAGCTCCACAAAAAATAACCCACCATGCTAAATACAAGAGGGATGTTGAGGTATAAAAGAAAATCGAAAAAAGGGTTTTTCTCCTTGGTTTTAATTTCATCCGGAGACAGATTTTGGGTGTTTTGAGGGAATAATCGTTCTGCAATGGGAATTAGGATAAATGCAACGATGGGCGTTAAAAAAGACCAAGCTCCTTGGAGGTAAAGCGCGACGATGGAACAGACCGGCAAAACATAACCCACCAAATATTTTAAATCTTTCATAAATTTAGGAATAGGTACAATTTTTGCGTTATTTTAGACGTCAAAGCCCATAAACACTAAAATAAGTTAAAATTTGAGTCATTTTAGTATCATTCAGCAAAAGCTGGAACAATTTATTAAAAAATACTACACGAATGAGTTGATCAAAGGGGCTATCTTGTTCTTCTCAATGGGGCTTTTGTATTTTATTTTTACCTTGCTCATCGAGCATTTTTTGTGGTTAGAGCCGAAGGCAAGAGCCATTTTATTTTGGTTGTTTGTGGCGGTCGAAATAGGATTGTTTTCCCGATTTATTGCCTTTCCTTTATCAAAGTTATTTAACCTTCAGCAGGGATTAAGTCATGAGGAGGCTTCTAGAATCATCGGAAATCATTTCCCTCAAGTGAGCGATAAGTTGTTAAACGTGATTCAGCTTAATCAGAACCAACGAGAATCTGAATTACTAGCGGCGAGTATTGATCAAAAATCGACTGAATTGCAGCCGGTTCCATTCAAAAGCGCCATTAATTTTAAAAAGAACATTAAATACCTCAAATACGCGGCACTTCCCGTGATAATCATTTTGGTTGTTAACTGGTTTTGGGATCGAGACCTATTTTCAAATAGTTACGAAAGGGTCGTTCATTATGACACAGCCTATGAGCCACCCGCTCCTTTCCAATTTGTTGTGCTAAATGAACAGTTAAGTGCGGTAGAAAATAGAAATTTCGCGCTGGAAGTAAAGACAGTAGGTGATGTAATTCCGGAGAATGCCTCCATTAGCTTTAATAATGAAACTTACTATCTCGAACAAAGCGCCCCGGGGCGTTTTTCCTATGTTTTTTCGCAGCCCGCAGAGACCCTAGAATTTAAGTTGCTTTCAAATAAAGTTCAATCGAAATCATATCGTTTGGATGTGGTGAAGACACCAACAATTACGGGCTTTGAAATGATTTTAGACTACCCAAATTATACGGGAAAGGCAGATGAAATCTTGAAAAGCACGGGGAGCATGACAGTGCCTGAAGGCACACAAGTAACCTGGAAAGTGAACACCCGCAACACCGACGAAGTTTATTTAAAAACCACCGACACAACCTATGCGTTTTTACCCGAGTTGCCTTTTTACTCGTTTAAAAAGGGGGTGTTTCAAAAATTGGACTATGCGATTACTACATCAAACAAAGACTTAAAGGAATATGAAAACCTAGCATTTAGTCTCAATGTAATAAAAGATGCGTATCCCGAATTGTCCGTTGATTCTAAGCAAGATTCTACAGACTTTCAAACCTATTACTTTTTAGGACAGGCTTCGGACGACTACGGACTTACAAAATTACAATTGGTGTATTATCCTATTGGTTCAGAGGAAGTGCAGAAGCAAAATCTAAAATTGAATGGCTCTAATTTCGATCAATTTACCTTTGTGTTCCCGGGGAATCTAAAGCTTCAAGAAGGGGTGTCGTATGAATATTATTTTGAAGTTTTTGACAACGATGCTCTTCATAATTTCAAATCGACGAAGTCAGGATTCTTCACCTACCGTAAATTTACGAAAGAGGAGGAGGAAGATTTACAATTACAAGAGCAGCAGGAAAATATCGATAATTTGTCGAAGCGACTAAGTGAGATGAAGGATCAAGAAAAGCGGCTTGAAGAAATTTCAAAGACACAGAAGGAAAAAGAAGAGCTGAACTGGAACGACAAAAAGAAACTGGAGAAGTTTTTAGAGCGTCAAAAACAGCAGGAGGAGATGATGAAGAACTTTTCAAAGGAGATGAAAGAAAATTTGGAAAATTTTCAGCCTGAAAAAGAGGACGACCCCTTTAAGGAGCAATTAGAAGAGCGGTTGCAAGAGAACGAAAAAATGCTGGAGGAAAATGAAAAATTGTTAGAAGAGTTGCAACGCCTTCAGGAGAAAATAGACAAGGAAGAACTCTCGGAAAAACTGGAAAAGTTAGCCAAACGAAACAAAAACCAAGAAAAGAACTTAGAGCAGCTGGTCGAACTCACAAAACGCTATTACGTGACCAAAAAAGCTGAGAAATTGGCGGAGGAGTTGTTTAAATTGGGCGAAAAGCAAGAGCAACTTGCCGACGCGCCTAAAGAGGAAAACACGAAGGAAGCCCAGGAAGAATTAAATAAGGAATTTGAGGAGTTTCAGAAAGAAATGCAGGAACTTCAAGAGGAAAATAAAGACTTAAAAGAACCCATGGAGTTGCCACAGGACAAAAGTGGTGAAGAACAAGTAAAAGGGGACCAAAAGGAAGCCACTGATAAACTGGAACAAAAAAATAGCGAAGGAGCTAAGGGAAATCAGAAGAAGGCCGGCAAGAAAATGAAGGAAATGGGGCAACAGATGAAGATGCAAATGATGTCGGGCCAAATGGAATCGATGGATGAGGATGTGGAAATGCTTCGCCAAATATTAGACAATCTTGTAGTATTTTCATTTGAGCAAGAAGACTTGTTGGAAGATTTTAGAAAGATCGATTACGGAAGTGCAGCTTTTGGTAAAAAGTTGAACATTCAAAATGATCTTAAATTAAATTTTCAGCACATTGACGACAGCTTGTTTTCGCTCTCCTTGAGGCAACCCATGATTAGTAATCAGAT
>JAHEMY010000021.1:0-14761 GCA_024643425.1 Flavobacteriaceae bacterium | reverse complement strand
TACGAGTTATTAAAGTTGGACGAGGCAGATTTTGAACAAGGAAAGGAGAAAAGGAGAGAAGCTAGAACGAATCGAAGAGATTACGAAAATAGCTTGCGTTTGCAACCCGAGGATATTAAAAAGTTTTTTAATCAAGAAGAAATTCTAAATCGTGAGGCCTTACCTTTGCAGCTGAATTATAAAAAGGAAGTGCAACGTTATTTCGATTCGGGAAATGATTGATTTTTATTCAGAAAATAATTTTGTTCTAGAACAAAAGGAGCAGTTGATTGATTGGCTGCAAGGGCTTATAAAGGAAGAACAAAAAGAGGAAGGAGATTTGGAATTCATTTTTTGTTCGGACGACTACCTTTTAGGGATTAATGTTGAATTCCTTCAGCACGATACACTAACTGATATTATCACGTTCGATAATTCGTTAGGAAGTCAACTTCATGGTGAGATATACATTTCTACAGATAGGGTCCAAGATAATGCGAAACAATTTAAGGTTCCCTTCAAGGAAGAGTTAGCGCGCGTACTTGCGCATGGCGTGTTGCATTTATGTGGGTATAAGGACAAAAGCGAAAAGGATGTTGAAAAGATGAGAGAACGTGAAGAGTACTATATTAGTAAAATATACCCCCATAAGTAATTGATTAACAATAACTTAGATTTAAGTTTCTTCCAAGCAATAGTTTGATTATCTTTGCGGCGTTTAAATAAAATGTTCCACGTGGAACAATCCAAGTATGTTTTCAAAAGAGTATGATGTAATAGTAGTAGGTGGTGGGCACGCAGGGTCTGAAGCGGCAGCGGCAGCGGCTAATATGGGCTCGTCCACGCTATTGGTTACAATGAACCTTCAGAATATTGCCCAAATGTCTTGCAATCCTGCTATGGGCGGTATAGCGAAAGGGCAAATAGTGAGGGAGATTGATGCATTGGGAGGATACAGTGGAATAGTTTCAGATAAAACGGCCATTCAGTTTAAAATGCTGAACCAATCTAAAGGGCCTGCGATGTGGAGTCCGCGTGTGCAAAGTGACCGAATGAGGTTTGCCGAAACATGGCGTTTAATGTTGGAGCAAACTAAGAATCTTGATTTCTATCAAGAAATGATTTCAGGTATTTTAGTGGAAGATGATCGGGTGGTAGGTGTAAAAACATCTTTAGGCCTAACCATAAGGGCAAAAACGGTGGTGCTAACCAACGGGACGTTTTTAAACGGACTCATACACATAGGAGAGAAACAATTTGGAGGAGGAAGAGCAGGAGAAAAAGCGTCTACCGGAATAACAGAAGATTTGGTAACGTTAGGGTTTGATTCGGGTCGAATGAAAACTGGAACCCCTCCTAGGGTTGACGGAAGATCCTTGGATTTTTCAAAAATGATTATTCAGCCAGGAGACGATAACCCTCAAAAATTCTCCTTTTCTGATGAAACACAACCATTGAAGGAGCAAAGGCCTTGTCATATGACGCATACCAGCACCCTTGTGCATGAATTGCTAAAGGAGGGATTTGATCGGTCTCCTATGTTTAATGGATCCATTAAGAGTATTGGTCCTCGGTACTGTCCTTCTATTGAAGATAAGATCAATCGTTTTGCGGATAAGGACCGACATCAATTGTTTGTGGAGCCCGAAGGGTGGGATACTGTAGAGTATTATATTAATGGGTTCTCAACTTCTCTACCGGAAGATGTTCAGTACAGAGCGCTAAAAGAATGTGCGGGTTTTGAAAATGTAAAATTCTTCAGACCCGGATACGCCATCGAATATGATTATTTTCCACCCACTCAGCTTAAACATACCTTAGAAACTAAATTGGTTTCAGGATTGTTTTTTGCGGGTCAGATAAATGGTACAACGGGGTATGAAGAAGCTGCATCGCAAGGACTCATGGCCGGAATCAATGCACATTTGAAAGTGCATGAAAAGGATCCATTTATCCTAAAAAGAGATGAAGCCTATATTGGGGTTCTTATTGATGACTTAATTACGAAAGGAACGGAAGAGCCTTACCGTATGTTCACATCGCGCGCAGAATACAGAACACTGTTGCGTCAAGATAACGCCGATTATAGACTTACTCCGGTTTCTTTTGAAATGGGCTTGGCTTCGAAAGAGCGCATGAATCGCATGGAAGAGAAATATGCCAAAAGCGATGCATTTATTCAGTTTTTTAAGGACACAAGTGTATCACCGGAAGTAATAAATCCAATTTTGGAATCACGTGAATCGGCAACGGTAAAGCAAAGTGATAAAATGTTTAAGCTTTTTTCCAGACCAAATATTACGATGGATGATATGCGTCAGATATCGGAGGTTGAGCATTTTGTGAAAGAACATGCCTTAGATCACGAATCGTTAGAGCAGACAGAGATACAGGTAAAATATGCCGGATATATTGAAAAGGAAAAAAACAACGCCGACAAACTACATCGGTTGGAGGGCATTAAAATTCCATCAAACTTCGATTATGCTAAATTAAAATCTCTTTCCTTTGAAGCAAGAGAAAAGCTTACACAGATAAAACCTGTGACCGTGTCGCAAGCGTCAAGAATTAGCGGAGTGTCTCCTAACGATATTTCTGTGTTATTGGTATATATGGGGCGATAAATTGGAGTGTTCCACGTGAAACATCATGCAACTTTGAACAATACTAATCCCACTATTTATATAAAATCGCAAGACTTCTTAGTGAGTGGTGAATCGTTCAGCCTTATCCTAAATGAGGAGTTGCAAATGCTCGAAACCTCCCCACAACCGGGAATTGGTGAAATCGCGAAATATTACGAAAGCGATGCGTACATTTCTCACACCGATTCAAAACGCGGGGTGTTGAATACAATATACCAACTGGTAAAATCCTATTCGTTACGACGAAAAGTAGTGCTCATTAATCGACTCTCAAAAAGCAAAGGCTCGTTATTGGATGTGGGGGCCGGAACAGGCGATTTTTTGTTGGCAGCATCAACATCGAATTGGCAAGTGCAAGGCGTTGAAGTAAATGCATCAGCCAGGAAACGGGCTCATGAAAAAAATTTGGATCTAAAGGCGTCATTGGATGAAATACAAAATCAGACTTTTGATGTAATCACCTTGTGGCATGTCTTAGAACATCTTCACGATTTAGAGGGAACCATAGCGCGATTAAAATTGCTCCTCAATGAAAATGGAATTTTAATTATTGCGGTGCCTAATTATAATTCCTTCGATGCACAATATTATAAATCGCATTGGGCGGCTTTTGATGTTCCGAGACATCTATGGCATTTTTCTCAAACATCCATTCGAAAATTATTTCAACCGGATTTAAAATTACTTGAGACCAAACCCATGATTTTCGATTCGTTTTACGTGTCCCTACTTTCTGAAAAATACAAAAGCGGAAACGCATTTTCACTAAAAGCCCTTTGGATTGGATTTAAGTCAAATTGGCTGGCACGCAGCTCTTCAGAGTATTCATCATTGATTTATTGCTTTCAAAAGCCAAAAAGACCATTTTAAGGCGATTTTACGGCGAAACAGCCTCAAGCCAAGCAAATGCACGAATGGAATATTTTAGACTAAATAAAGCGCTAAAAAACATTAAGTTTAAATAGATACGGCTTATTGTATGTTTATTTTGCGATAAGAAATAGCTATGCCAGTTCTTTCCTATGAATAAGCCTGGTCAATTGAATCGACAAATCGGTAAAAATTATCTTTGCATTTCCATTTCGCTCAATATGGTACGACGCATCTTCCAAAGCTTGAACGATGTCAAAAATATTATTTTGATGAACGAAAGGGGCAAATTTTTCAATGCTAAACTTCGGATCTGCAGTTTCCATATAAATTAAAGAATCTGCTTTGTAATTTTTAAGCAGCGCTTGGCGAAATAGCTCTAAACAATAGTTGAAGAAATTCTTTTGCGTCTCTCTTCCTTTTCCCGCCATTAATTCGCTCCACTCAAGAAGCTCCTGGATTGCTTTTTTATTTCCTTTGGCTTTAAACGCAGTACGCACCCATAACACAAACCATTCCTCGAAGACGCGGTCTTCATTATGACTTGCTATAATTTGTAGGGCTTTATTAAAATCTCCAAGGGCTTGACGACTCACCCTAAGGGCCTCATTTTCGCCTACCTGCAATCGTTGAACAAGTGTTTGTGCAATGGCCGATTCTGAAAGTAACGGGATTTGTAGCTTTTGACAGCGTGATGAAATGGTATTGAGAATCTGCTCTTCATCTTCGGTTAAGAGTAAAAAAACCGTGTTCTTTGGAGGCTCCTCCAATTGTTTCAGAATTTTATTAGCACATTCGGTATTCATTTTATCGGCCATCCAAATGATCATTACTTTATAACCTCCTTCATAGGCTTTCAATGAAAGCTTTTTGGAAATTTCTTCGGCCTCCTTAACATTGATATTTCCCTGTTTATTCTCAATGCCTAGCGTGTGAAACCATTGAAACAGCGAAGCATAAGGATTATTTTTAATGAAAGTGCGCCATTCTTCCGAAAATGATGAGGAAACCGCCGCCGTTTTAATACGATCGTTGGTATTTACGGGATAGGCAAAATGAAGGTCTGGATGATTAAGTTCCGAAACTTTCTTTTCGCAATAACGATAGGCGTCTGAATTCTTCTCATGCTTACTGCAAAGGAGCTCTTTAGCGTAGGCTAATGCAAGGGCTAGCATTCCACATCCGTTTTGGCCAACGAATAGTTGCGCATGTGCAATTCTCCCTGAAACTACAGTTGTTGTGAGATGACTTTTAATATGTTCCTGCCCGATGACATCCGTAAAATCCATAGGCAAATCTACACTTTTTTCTTCAGCTCAACATTTTATAAAACCCTATATTTGTGGCTGAAATTCCCATTTATGAAAACAATCGACGCGTATAATTTTAAAGATAAGAAAGCATTAATTCGAGTAGATTTTAATGTTCCGTTAAACGACCAATTAGAGGTTACGGATCCTACCCGAATTGAAGCAGCAAAACCCACGATTATTAAAATCTTAGAAGATGGTGGAAGTTGTATTTTAATGTCACATTTAGGTCGTCCGAAAGATCGTGAAAATGAATTTTCCTTAAAACACATTGTTGAAACAGCTTCAGGCATCCTTGGAGTCGAAGTGAAGTTCGTTGAAGATTGCATAGGGCCCAAAGTTGCTGCAGCAGTGGGTTCCTTAGAACCAGGCCAAATTTTAATCCTTGAGAATTTACGCTTTCATGCGGAAGAAGAAAAAGGCGATGTTGCCTTTGCAAAAGAACTTGCTCAATGGGGAAATATTTATGTAAATGATGCCTTTGGAACGGCCCACCGAGCTCATGCGTCTACCGCTGTAATCGCTCAATTTTTTAAAGACCGAAAGTGTTTTGGCTATCTTTTGGCTTCAGAAATAATAAATGTTAATAAGGTGCTTTCCGACAGTCAATCGCCTGTAACCGCAATTATTGGAGGCGCCAAGGTCTCTTCAAAAATCACCATTATCGAAAATATCCTAGACAAAGTTGATCACCTCATCATCGGAGGCGGAATGGCTTTTACTTTTGTGAAAGCTCAAGGAGGCACCATAGGAACTTCGTTGGTCGAGGACGATAAGCAGGAACTGGCTTTAGACATACTGGCAATGGCAAAAGAAAAAGGGGTTGAAGTGCATTTACCCGTAGATACCATCATTGCAGATTCCTTTTCAAATGAAGCGAAAAGTGAAATAGCCGATATATATAAAATTCCTGAGGGTTGGATGGGATTGGATGCAGGACCAAAAACAAGGGCTCTTTTTACAGAAGTAATCTTGAAATCTAAAACGATACTTTTCAACGGACCGGTAGGCGTATTTGAAATGCCCAACTTTGCTAATGGAACTATTGAAGTTTGCAAAGCCATTTCGGAAGCCACTAAAAATGGTGCTTTTTCCCTTGTTGGAGGAGGAGACAGCGTTTCTGCGGTCAAACAATTTAACTTTGGCGATAAGGTGAGTTATGTTTCTACGGGAGGAGGCGCCATGCTGGAAATGTTAGAAGGAAAAACCCTTCCAGGGATAGCAGCGATACTGGAATAATCTTCAAAATTGTTGCTGATTTCCAACATTTTACTATTTTTAACAAAATTAAACACCTACTTATGCGTTACAAACCTATGCCAATAAAGGTATTGTACATCCTTGTCTTTTTGTTTTGCGGAACCCTTTTTTCGCAAACACAGGAGGAATCGTTAACCCAAAACGATTCAACCGCTGTAAACTTACCCACCAAGACCATTCGCCTGGTTGACTCATTAAGTGTAATTTCTTTAGATGAGGAAATTCCAAAAACTGTGGTAACCCTACAGGAGCGGGATACAATTGTTTACGACTTACAAGACATCGTCGCGGCCAAGCAAATAGATTCGGTTTGGTTAAATCAACTGTACAATAACGATTTATTTGAAGAAATTTATGGTTCCATCACAGAATGGGACGATGACGAAGAACAGGAAGTGTCAGAATATAAAGAGCTTCCAACGGAAGTTTTGAAGGCAAGACTAGAAGAACTAAATGCCCGCACACCTTTTAATGTAGAGTACAATCCTTCCTTAGAGCGTGTGATTCAGACGTATCTGAAAAATCGCCGCAAGACATTACAAAAGCTAATGGCCTTAAGTGAATATTATTTCCCAATGTTCGAAGAAGAATTAGACCGCCATAATTTACCCTTAGAGTTAAAATACTTAGCGATTGTAGAATCGGCATTGAATCCAAAAGCAACGTCACGAGTTGGCGCCAAAGGACTTTGGCAATTTATGTTTCAAACAGGAAAAATATTTGGATTGGAAGTTAGCAGTTATGTTGATGAACGAAGTGATCCGTTAATGGCTACTGAAGCAGCAGCTAAATATTTGAAGCGATTATATGCGAGCCTGGGTGACTGGGATTTGGCATTGGCAGGCTATAACAGCGGCCCCGGAAATGTTTCAAAGGCAATTCGAAGATCGGGAGGAAGAACAAATTACTGGAATATTCGAAATTATTTACCACGTGAAACAGCGGGGTATGTTCCAGCCTTTTTGGCGACCATGTACATTTTTGAATACGCTGCAGAGCATGGGTTTAAAAGCAATGGCCCTCAATTTCCATTTATTGCTACAGATACGATCAAAGTAAAAAAAATGATCACTTTAGAACAAGTGGCAAAAGTGACCAACCTAAGTTTAGCAGAAGTTGAATTTTTAAATCCTTCTTATAAACTGGGAATTATCCCGGTGGTGAAGGATGAAAATTACGTGTTGCGTTTACCGGTGGAAGCAGTTGGTAAATTTGTGAGTAATGAAGATGCGATCTATACCCTAGCATCCTCAGAAATGAAGGACCGTGAAAAACCCCTGCCCCAATATTCCGAGCAAAGTGATAAAATAAGGTACCGCGTGAGAAGCGGCGATTATTTAGGACGGATTGCCGAACGCTATGGGGTGGGAATAAGTGAAATAAAACGATGGAACGGGCTTCGTAGTAATCACATTCGAATTGGTCAACGCCTTACAATTTATCCTAGAAAAGGAAATAAGCCCAGCACACCTAAAAAAGAAGAAAGTATTGCCGCAAATACTAGTCTTAAAGAATATACCGTAAAAAATGGAGACACCCTTTGGAGTATTTCTAAAAAATTTCCGGATGTTTCTATTGAGGATTTAAAAAAGTGGAACGATATTAGTGGTACAAATTTAAAACCAGGAATGAAGCTAAGAGTTTCTAAAAGCTAATTCCAACTAAACAATCATTTCATGAAGTCTGTTTTATTTTCACTGTGTTTTTGCAGCGTACTTTTCTTTTCATGTAATTCGTCACCAGGGAAGCGTGACACCTCCTATTTGCCGGAATCTGTAGGAGCTATTAACGGTTTGCAAGTGGTAATTACCAACGAATTGTGGAATGGGACTGTAGGCGAAAAAATAAGAGAGCATTTTGCAGCACCCGCCGATGGATTGCCACAACAAGAACCACTTTTTTCCATCTCGCAAATCCAACCGGAAAACTTTTCAGATTTTGCTCGAACTTATAGGACTTTTTTGCAAGTTTCAATAGGAAACTCAGATACGGTTACAATAAAGCAGAATTCCTATGCAAATCCGCAAATTGCTGCTTTCGTAACTGCACAAAATGAGGAAAAATTAATTGAGCTACTCCAGCAAAACGACGCAAAAATTATTCAAACATTTAAATCGTATGAAATAAAGGAGCGCCAACGACGAACCAATATTTCTCTGTTGAAGGTAGATTCGTTACAAGAACGATTCGGAGTATCCCTGAAAATTCCTTCTGCATATCGAATCGCTACGGCCTGTGACGATTTTTATTGGTTGAGAAAAGACCTAAAGTCAAGTGGAAGCACAAATATTTTAATTTATGAGGTTCCTTTGAATGTGATTGGGCAAGACTCTACACTTATTGGCGATATTGTTCGAATGCGAGACACAATAGGCTCAAGTTATCTACCGGTGGAAGATGATGCACTCTTTATCACTGAAGAGGCGTATGCACCCTATTTATTCACTACAGAAATTGATGGCAAATTTGCCTATGAAACTAAGGGTACTTGGGAGGTCAAGGACGCTTATATGGCAGGACCTTTTGTTAATTATGCCATCCGAGATGAAGAGCACCAACGTTATTTAATCATCGAAGGATTTACCTACGCACCCTCGATGGAAAAGAGAGATTTACAGTTTGAATTGGAATCAATCATACGCTCCGCAAAGATTAAGTAGTTGATTTTTAAAATAAAAAAACCCGAAGCTTATGCCTCGGGTTTTTTATGAGAATAAATTCTCCACTATTTTTTATCGTCTAGTTTATCACTAGGGTCTTCTTTCGAGGCGTCTTTAAATTCTTTGATACCGCTTCCAAGTCCGCGCATCAATTCAGGGATTTTCTTACCTCCAAAAAGTAATAACACAACTACAACAATCAGTGCTATTTGCCAAGGACCTATAGCTAACGGTAATAACATTGCTTCCATTTTTAAGAAATTTATAAGACAAAGGTAACAAGAAATATGAACATATAGCGTTTTCAGCATAAGTTTCACAGAATCCTCGTACATTTGGGGAACCTTTATCCGGCCATGGAGATCAAAGAGAAAAGAGGAAAAATAATACGAAAAAAACTACTGCATAAGTATCGTTTAGTCGTACTTAATGAAGAAACCTTTGAAGAGCGTTTTTCATTTAAATTAAATCGGTTAAACGTGTTTGTTTTTAGTATGGTTTTGGCATTGATTTTAATTGCCACGACCACGTTGTTTATTGCCTTTACACCCTTGCGCGAATACATTCCCGGCTATTCTTCTACAGCGCTTAAAAAGAAAGCAACGGAACTTACCTATCAAACAGATTCCATTCAACAAAAACTATTGGCCAACGAACAGTACATGGCTTCAATTAAAAAAGTGCTGTCCGGAGATGTGAAAGTAAAAGACTTGAATAAAGACTCTATTTTTAATACCGTTCAGCGAGAAATAAATATGGCCGATTTGTTTCCAACCAAAGAAGATTCTTTGCTTCGGGATATTGTCCAACAAGAAGATAAATACAATCCGTTAACCTCCAATCCGGAAGTGAATTTTGTGTTGTTCCCTCCAGTTTCAGGGACCATTTCTCTAGATTATAATCCGGAAGAAAAACACTTTGCCATCGATATAGTGACCACCAAGAACAGTCCTATCAAGGCAACTGCAGATGGTACCGTTATTTTTGCCGAATGGACGGCAGAAACGGGTTATGTGATCATTATTAAACATAACTACAATCTTATTTCGGTCTATAAGCACAACGCTGCTCTTATCAAAGAACAGGGAGACCTGGTAAAGGCAGGAGAAGTAATTGCAACCTCTGGAAACACCGGTGAATTAACCACAGGCCCTCATTTACATTTCGAACTTTGGAGTGATGGCTACCCCATCAATCCGAACAACTTTATCGATTTTAATTAGAATGAGCATAAAAGCATTTGGCGCTAAAATATTTGCGAAGACCATAGAATTAAAAATTTCTCTGTGGGTGAAACAACCCGAAGTCACTCAGAAAAAAGTATTTGAAAATTTAATTGCCAAGGCCCAAAATACACAATTTGGAAAAGATCACGATTTTGACAAAATTAAATCGTATTCAGATTTTGCAAAAATGGTCCCCATTCGTGATTATGAAGACTTAAAGCCCTACATAGACAAAATGATGCTAGGAGAACCAGATATTCTTTGGCCCGGAAAACCGCTCTATTTGGCCAAAACGTCAGGAACCACCTCGGGCGTAAAATACATCCCACTTACAGAAGAATCACTACCTAATCACATCCGGGGGGCTAGAAATGCTATATTATGTTATATCAACGAAACCGGAAACACCAATGTTGTTGATGGCAAAATGATCTTTCTTCAGGGAAGTCCGGTATTAAACGAAAAAAATGGAATTAAACTAGGAAGGCTTTCGGGCATTGTGGCTCATTTTGTGCCCAAATACCTTCAAAAAAACAGGTTGCCTTCGTGGGAAGTAAACTGTATCGACGATTGGGAGCAAAAGGTTGAAGCCATTGTGGATGAAACCGTCTCCGAAAACATGACCATTATTAGCGGGATTCCTTCCTGGGTGCAAATGTATTTTGAACGGTTGAATGTAAAAACAGGGAAAACGGTAGGTGCACTGTTTGAAAACTTTGACTTGTTTATTTATGGAGGCGTGAATTATGAACCGTATCGGCATAAATTTGAAAAACTAATTGGCAGAAAAGTAGATAGCATTGAGTTATATCCTGCCTCCGAAGGATTCTTTGCCTTTCAAGATAAACAAGACGAGAAAGGCCTCCTCTTACTGCTCAATTCGGGAATATTTTATGAATTTATTAAAGCCGATGAATTCTTTAACGAAAACCCAAAGCGCCTTACCATTGGACAAGTTAAATTGAATGTAAATTACGTGATGATTATCTCCACCAACGCAGGCTTGTGGGGGTATAATGTAGGAGATACCGTCATGTTTACTTCCCTCGAACCCTATAGAATTATCGTTTCAGGCCGCATCAAGCATTTCATTTCGGCCTTTGGAGAACATGTGATCGGAAAGGAAGTGGAACAAGCCATGCAAGAGGCTATGGACACCTATAATTTTTCCATTTCAGAATTTACAGTGGCACCGCAATTGGAAACACCAGAGGGAGAACTTCCTTACCACGAATGGTTAATCGAATTTCAGGACCGTAGTACTCCGTTAGAAGAAATTGCGGGTTTTTTAGATGAATCTCTTCAAAAACAAAATTCGTATTATTTCGACCTGATTAAAGGAAAAGTTCTTCAGCCATTAAAAATAACGTCGTTAAAAAAAGACACCTTCAACAACCACATGAAATTGGAAGGAAAACTGGGAGGCCAAAATAAGGTGCCACGGCTTGCTAACGACCGAAAAATTGCACAATCACTTATTAAGCTACAAGCTTAAAATAGTACTATCTTTGCACTCAAATGATGCCTTCCAAACAACATAAGCGAACTCGCGCACAAGAAAGTTCTGGAGCCATAGAACGCATTTACATTACCATGCGGCATCTTTTCAATCGGGGGTTCTATAAACCTATGGGGATTAGCGGCGAAACGCTTCGTGAATCACTACTTACCTTACGACCTGAAATTTATGGTTCCATCGCGGAAGAAAAAATTGAACTTCACGGACTACTTTATGTGATGGATCGCCTGCCCTACGGCATTGAGGAATGTCGTTACATCAATTTAACGAGCGATGAAGGCTATCATAAATCACATTTTCAACCCATAATTCCTGCAAAACGAAGAAGAAATTGCTATCGGATCGATGAAGAGCAAATGAACATTGAAATTACTCGTGGGCGCAGTGAAATTTATGACATTCTAACCCACCTCACATTTCTCTATATCGAATCGCATAAAATTATGAGGCAGGTGCTAATCAACGAAAATGGTGACCTGATTCGGGATTGGACCAAACTCGAACAAGCGGTATTGCAGAAAAAAGCACTTTCTCAACAAGAAAAGGAAATTGCATTGACACACACCGCTAATTTTCTTGGACGAACCTTCGATGAGGTGAGTGAAATTTATCCGGAGTTTTCATGTGAACAAGACGAACACCGATTTCTTAAGATTATTTATTTCTTGGGAAAAGGAGCAATCGCCGAAGTGATGGAGGGCAACCGCCGATTAATCACTTTTAGTCCGGTACTGAAAGAACGGCTTGGGCATCATATACATGGTGAACGTTGGGCACAGCGCATCAAAGAGGAACTTTTAAAACAAGGCTGGATGGAACGTCCGCTGCACATTATTAGTGCAAACATGCACAGTGTGATGAACAGCCTGTTTGCGAAAACGGCCTTGCCAAAGGAGGCGAAGGATAAAACAGATTTTCAATTGTATGAAGAATTGAGCAAGGCTCAAAATGTGAACTTAAGAGAAAAGGTTCACAAGAAAGCCTTGGAAAGCGGGATGATTTATTTGAAGGATGAAAGCGGAACGAACATTGATGTTCAGCTATTCGATACGAATCAATTTATTGAAGCTTCTGCTTTGGAAGAAGGAAAAGAGGCGCCCATTATCTTTGTGATGGATTATGCTTTTGGAGAGCAAGCCTACGAAACCATGGACGAATTGCTAAAACCATTTAAACAAGGTGATAAGCGCATTTATATGAATGTAGCCTCCATCTCGATTATGGGAAAAGCTGGAATTTTAGATGGTGGAAAGGGAGATATTATGATTCCTAAGTCACATATATTTGAAGGAACGGCAGACAATTACCCATTCAAGAATAAACTTAAGAAACGACACTTTGGGGAAGACGTAAATGTCTATACGGGAGCCATGATTACGGTGTTGGGAACCTCTCTTCAAAATAGAGATATCTTGAAGTTTTTTCACGATTCATCTTGGGATGTTATCGGACTTGAAATGGAAGGAGCGCATTATCAAAAAGCCATTCAATCGGCATCAAAAATTCGTGGCAGCATAAGTGCTGCTGTGGAGGTACGCTATGCATATTACGCATCGGATAATCCGCTTGAGACTGGAAGTACGCTTGCATCAGGAGGCTTGGGAACCACCGGAGTGAAGCCTACCTACTTAATTACACAAAAAATCTTAGATCAAATACTTAATTAAATGAGTTTGAACAAACGAAACGTACTAGTTACCGGAGGAGCTGGATTTATTGGATCCAATTATGTGCACTATGTGTTAGCGCATTTCCAAGATGAGGTGACTGTACTGGATAAATTAACCTACGCCGGAGATCTTCAAAATTTGGAGGGAGCCGAAAACCATTCGAATTATCGATTCGTAAAAGGAGATATCTGTGACGCCGAATTTCTGGAGGCACTCTTTGAAAAACATCAATTTGATACTGTGGTGCATTTTGCAGCCGAATCGCATGTAGACAATTCGATAAGTGGCCCAGCAGCCTTTATTGACACCAATATTGTGGGAACATTTAAGTTATTGCATACGGCCTATTCTTTATGGATGAACGGACCTAACCGCTTGAAAGAAAACTTCAAGGGAGCACGATTCTTGCACGTTTCTACCGATGAGGTGTATGGAAGTTTAGGGGAGACCGGCTTATTTACGGAAGAGACACCTTACGCTCCTAATAGTCCGTATAGCGCGTCTAAAGCCTCTTCAGACATGATAGTACGCAGTTATTTTCACACCTATGGGATGCCTGTTGTAACGACCAATTGTTCCAACAATTATGGCCCGCATCAACACAAGGAAAAGTTAATACCAACCATTATTAGAAAAGCCATTCAAGGGGAACCGATTCCTATTTATGGCGACGGGCAAAACGTTCGTGATTGGCTTTATGTTGAAGATCACTGCGTGGGAATTAAATTAGCCTTAGACCAAGGAAACTTGGGAGAGACTTACAACATTGGAGGGCGAAACGAACGTAAAAACTTATATATTGCTCATACGATCTGTGATTTATTGGATGAAATTCGTCCGAAAGGTACATCTTACAAAGAACAGATTACCTTTGTAACCGATCGTCCGGGCCATGATTTCAGGTATGCCATCGATGCATCCAAATTGGAAGAAGGTTTGGGATGGAGAGCAGAAGAAACTTTTGAAACCGGAATCCGAAAAACCATCGAATGGTATTTAGATCGAAGTAATCGATTGTAAAAAACAATAAAGATTCAACGTGAACCATAAAAACGAAAATCTTACCTATAAAATTTAAAGTTATGAAAGGAATCATACTTGCAGGGGGCTCGGGAACCCGATTACACCCCTTAACGTTGGCAGTGAGTAAACAATTAATGCCGGTGTATGATAAACCTATGATTTATTATCCATTATCTACCTTGATGTACGCAGGCATTCGGGAAATCTTAATTATCTCAACGCCGGAAGACCTTCCGCTTTTTGAAAAGCTATTAGGGGATGGAAGGAAATTTGGGTGTGAATTCCATTATGCGGTTCAAGAAAACCCCAACGGACTTGCAGAAGCATTCATCATTGGAAAAGAATTTATCGGACAGGAAAAAGTAGCTTTAATTTTAGGAGATAATATTTTCTACGGCTCCGGATTGAAAGAGTTGTTACAAGCAAATAACGATCCCGATGGAGGGATTATTTATGCATACCACGTGCACGATCCTGAACGCTATGGCGTAGTGGCATTCGACAAAGAGGGAAAGGCTCTTTCTATTGAAGAAAAGCCGGAACGGCCAAAGTCGAATTATGCGGTACCTGGAATTTATTTTTACGACAATGATGTTGTG
>JAHEMY010000108.1 GCA_024643425.1 Flavobacteriaceae bacterium | reverse complement strand
ACAAACAACCGAAACTATTTTGTATAAAATGAGTTCGGTACATGATGTAGATTCGGTAAAAATAAAACAACAGGCTATTGCAAAAGCTGATGAATTTAAAATAATATATGCCTTGCCTTCACTAACATCTTTTCTTTATTACGATCCTTCCAAAGATTTAGAACGAATGGAAGTGCCAGTGTTAAGTCTATTTGGTGGTTTGGATTTACAAGTACCTATTCATCAAAATAAAGATAGAATGGAAAATGCTCTTTTGAAATCCGGGACAGATTATCATTTTGTAACATTTGAGCATGCGAATCATTTCTACCAAGAGGCTAAAACTGGAAATCGTGATGAATATGCAACTCTTGAAAAGAAATTTGTTGATGGCTTCCTAAATGAAATTTCAACCTGGATACTTGATAACTAATTTGCTGGGCATTAAAAAAAATTAAACATGAGACTAAAACTTATCACTCTAATCGCATTATTATTTAGTAGCCTTTACTTGGTGCAAGCACAACAAGATCACCTGAGTACACAGAAAGATTCGCTCAGCGATGCTTTGAATGAGTATTATAAGCTCAACCTAAAAGTATTTCAACAAAACTCAACCCTGGAGGATATCAATAATATCTTTGAACTGTTTACAGATGATTTCACCTATGTGCATCCAAAATACGGTGGGGTTTATACAAGAGAAGATCTCTATAATGGTTATAAACGTAATCAAGAGAATGGAGGCTACGATGGAAGTGTGATCGACATAAAAATTGAGAACATTATTTACGGTTTAAATGCAATTACCGTAAGTAAACGCTTCATCACAAAAGAAGACGGTAAAGTGGTTGAAGGAGAACAACAAATGGCCCTTTTTGAATTTAAGGATGGGAAGATCTTTATGATTAAAGAGTATTGGTAGCATTTTAAAAATAGAGTAATCATGAAACATGGAGTAGTTACAGGAAGTAGTAGAGGTATTGGTTTAGCAACAATTAAGTTGTTGAGCAATCAATCAAATTTTAAGGTGATTGGTTCCTCTACCACAGGAAATAGTTCATTAAACCATTCTAATATTAAATACTTAAAACTCGATTTATCCAGTAGTGATTCTATTGCTCAATTTGTAAAGAGTTTAGGTGATGTTAAACTTGATTTTTTAATCAACAATGCAGGAATATTGATAGAAAAATGGGATGCATCAAATATTAACATACAGCAGTTAAAACAAACCTTTGATATCAATTTATTTGGCACTATTGAGTTAACCGAAAAACTGTTGCCATTATTTAATTCCAATGGGCATATTGTTAATATAACGTCTGATTGGGGCTCTTTTAGCGAACAAAATTTTGATGCCTTTCAACCACATTACAAAATGTCTAAAGCGGCCTTGAATATGTACACTAAATTGTTGGCCAAACGATTAGAGAATAAACCTATTACTGTTTCCTCTTTGGATCCGGGATGGACGCAGACCGATATGGGAGGAAAGGTGGCACCTCGTTTACCCGAAGATGTGGCCTCAGACATTTCACGTCTGTTAAACGACAATGTCAAAAGCGGTCAGTTTTGGCATCGCGGAAAGGTGAGGGCTTGGTAGCATGAAGTAATCAATCCAATGGATTAATAATAGTTAACACTATAAAGATTAATAGTTAGTTTAGTAAGGAGCCGGACGTATTGTCTGGCTTCTTACTTTAAATGAATGAGGCATTGCGCTATCTTAACTAAAGTCAATGAATAAGGTCTCATCCCATCCTATTTTTGCTTCAAAATTAAATATATGAATGTAAAAAAAGTAGTTGTAGGAATGTTGGTAGGTATAGCTGTAACTTCTTGCTCGGTGCAACAGTTTTCCGTGAATACAGAAACACAGCCATTTGAAAATGGCGGGAAAATTTTTGGAGAAAAAACCAGAGATTTGGAGTACAAGAAAACAAGTGACTTACACATAATTGGAATTAATGTCCAAAAAAGTGATGTGGGTAAAGTGGTAAAAGAAATGAAAACCAATTCTTATACCATTGAGACAAAGTCCAATCTTTGGTTAAATATACTAACGATGGGTCTTGTCGATTACAAGGTGGTAAAAGTGATCAATCGGGAAAACTAAAGAACCTTACAAAATGTGGATATGATGCCGGATTATTTCCGGCATCCTTCCTATTTCTTATCGATTATTTTTATTTATTGAACAGGCGTTTTCTAATTCTACTCAACGATTCCGGTTTGATGCCCAAATAACTTGCCAAATGATATTGCGGGATGCGCTGTATCAATTCGGGCCTTGTTTTCAATAAATTCTTGTAGCGTTCTTCCGGATTAGAGGTAATGAATCTCGCCAATGCTTCCTGCTGTGCGCCAAAATCATTTTCCATAGACATCCTGCATAAGGTTTCGTATTTAGGAACGCGCTTAAACAACTCTTGTTCCTTTTCATAACTGAGCACGGCCAACCTGCTGTCTTCCACGCATTCAAAATAGTGGGTGGCAGGTGTTTTGTTCATATAGCTCTGTAAGGAGGCTACCGATTCATCTTCGATATAAAATTCGGTCGTGCGTTCTTCCCCCTCAATGATATAATACTTTCTTACACAACCCTCGATCACAAAATAGGATTCTTTTGAAATCTGGCCCTCTCTTAGTAAAACAGTGCCCTTTGCAAATGGTTTGATTGGGATACATTCATTAAAAGCCATGCACTCCTCGTCGGTAAGATCGAGAAATCTGGAAATTAATTTGGAGATTTCATTATCCATACGGTCAATGGGGTTCGTTTCTGAGAGGACTAAATTAAAAAAGGTTTGGAAACATACCCAAACCTTTTGACTAAAAGATCAATTTTAATCGACCAACATCTAGACTTCGCTAAATAGTTTCTCCAACGATTTTCTCACTTTCGGCATTCCAATCGTATGGTCTTCCGGGTGTCTGTAACCAATAGGTGCGATCACGGAAGCACTTAGACCTTCTGCTTCCAGATTTAGAATTTCGTTATAGGAATCCACCTCAAATCCTTCCATCGGGCAAGCATCTATTTTAAGTTCGGCGCAGGCATTTAATAAATTGCCTAGAGCCAAATAGGTTTGCGATTTTAACCAACCGGTCTTATCTTCCGTAGATTTTTCTGCCAATTTCGATTTGATGAAATCACCATAACCACTCAATCGTTTTACATCTAAATTGCGGGTTTCAGCGGTTTGAATGATGAATTCATCAATAGCTTCAGGCGTTGCGTCTGTATAGTGGCAAAAAACAAAGAGATGCGATGCGTCGGTGATCTGACTTTGATCCCAGGAAACCGGTTTTAGCTGCTTTCGTAGCTCCGGGTCTTCAATGATCAAAACCTTATACAATTGTAACCCATAGGAAGAAACCGATAATTGGATGGCTTCTTTTAGTTTTTCAAGGTCATTGGCAGATACTTTTTTTGTCGTATCGAATTTTTTAGTCGCATAGCGCCATTGTAAATTTTTAATTAGTTCCATGTTATTGTGTTTTTAATTTATAATTATTCATTGTAAAATCTGTTTTAAAGCCGAGTTGTTCGTACATCCCTTGTGCTGCTTTTGACGCTTGTAATGTTGCGACGACAGCACCTTGCCGGAAGGCTGTATGTAAAGTGAAGTACAAGATGTCTTTCGCATATCCGTGACCTCTTACATTAGGGGGAACACCTAGGCTATAAATTCCTGCCACATTTTTAATGCGATGTATTTTAACGGTACCTACAGGGACGTCTTTATCAAAGGCCAGATAATAATTGACCTTGTGCATACTTTTAATGACCAGGTCTTCACTTATGACATAACCGAAAGAGGCTTTGAAATTTTGGCACCATATTTTGGCTTGGTCTTTATTCGTTACTAAAATGAAATCTAGCCGTTGCCGCGTTTCAAATGGACCTGTGAGTTTCAAATGCATCCCCGGCATGGAGGAGCTTAAATGAAAACCATTGGCTTCCATGAATGCTTTGTTGCTCCTATTGTTATATTCAAAATCAACAAGCTGCAGATCTATTTTTGAATTTTTAATAAGGAATCGTATGTTTTGTAAGATGTCTTGTGTGAGCATTTGCCCAGACCATATTTTGTTCGGCCATTCGGATGACTCGATGAGACTATAGCTAATAGCATCATCTTTCGCATACCCATTCGACAGTTTGCTTACTGTTTTCCAGAGATGGGTCAAATTATCTATGTTGCTTTTTATGTGTTTCACGATTTATTATTTTGTGTTGATGAGCAGGATACCAATGAACATGGCAATGGCCCCAATGAGTCTTTTTGTGGTGATAGGTTCGACAGGTACGTTGAGCCAACCATATTTTCCCGCGATCAGAGAAAAAGCAAGTTGTCCGCAAAGTCCAAGACCGATCATTTTAGAGATACCTAATTTGGGTATGGTATAGAAGTAGATGGAAATACCGATCACACTAAAGAGACCTCCAACAAACCACAAGTACCAGGGTGCCAATTCAGGGTTTATAGACCGGATACCGCTTTTCCCCAGTAGGAGAAAGAAAATGATCCCGAAGACTACACTACTTAGAGATGTAGCAATGACAGCCACCATAGGTTGTTTTATAATACTTCCTAAATAGGAATTGAATCCGGCCTGTACTGCCAAGAAGACCCCTCCGGATAATGCCATTACAGTTAATAAAAAGTATCGCATAGCTTGTTATTAATTAGTCCCATTTATTTTTAGTGGCAAAAGCATATTTACCGGCTCCTGAAAAGAATAGGGCGACACCAAATACCGTGTAAATGAATAATGTGCCATTCGCCCAGCCTCCAAAAGCATTCAACGTGAAAAAAGTTGGCAGTTGAGCCATTAGGATGGCTACCAGGCAATTGATGGCAAAAACAAGTCCGGCCAATTTGGTTCTAAATCCGATGATAATAAATAAAGGCGCAATAATTTCTCCCATAAAAACACCATAACCCAAAAAGGTAGGTAGTCCGTATTGTTCGAGTAAACCTTCAATAAACTCATTGCCAAAGATTAGTTTGGTCATTCCATACACGAGCATTGTCGTGGCAATACTCACTCTTAAAAGAAATAATCCGATGTGTTGTTTTGTGTTCATAATTCGATAGTTTAAAAGTTATATTTTATAAAAACCCCATAATTTTCAAGCGTTTTTACAGCATTGGTAAATTGATCCAAATTGACGGCTATACCGGTTGTAAGTGTATTTTGTTTCACACCGAGGCGTAATTGTTGCAGACTCCGGTCAAGTACCTTTAAATTGGTGTTCACCACAACAAAAAGGTTCACATAACCTTCCATGGTTTTGCTTAATCTTGGGGTGTAATTCAGAAGTAAAGTTTGTTCTAACGTAAGCCCGTTCTGATAAGTACTACCGATGGCATAGCTCATCTTAAAGGTTGAATGGCGAAATTGATATTGAGCGGTGAAGGTGACGAAGGCTCCGGGATTTTTAATTCCAAAAGCTGCATTTATTTTAAAGGATTTAGGGAGTTTCAAGGACACCATGTTTCTAATAAAGTAGATCGTATTGTCATCATTGGCATATTCGGTGTCGAACAATGTGATATTATTCACAGACCAACTTTTATTGAAGGTGTGATCGATTAAATGCTGATACGCAACGGAACGGTTTCCCGAAACAATTTCTGAAGTAACAAGGAGATCCTGAGCATTTAAGGGAATTGTAATTAATACCTTAAAAATGAGGACGATGATAAAACGTGACATAACCCATTAAATTTGTATGGGTCAAAATTAGAGTAGCAACAAAAGAATAAACTTAAGCTAACTTAAGAAACCGTTCAGGAGTGTTTTTTTCGTAAATAGCTTAAAAATTCGGGTGTCACGCCAAGATAAGAGGCGATGATGTATTGAGGGACACGTTGTTCAATATTTTTGTACGTATTTCTGAAATTATTATAACGTTCATACGCATCTTCACTCATATTTTCTATCACCCGTTCCTGCAGTGCTACGTATGCACTTTGAATTTTAATTCTGAAAAAATTCGAGACTTCAGGCACATGATGATAGAGTTCCTCCAATTCGGTTTTGGGTAATTGGATGAGCCATGTTCTTTCGAGTGCCTGTACATACATTCTCGATGCTTTTCCGCTTAAATAACTATAGAGATCATTGATCCACCATTGTTCAATACCTAACTGCAGGGTATGCTCCTGGCCATTTTCATCCAAATAATAACTTCGCATGGCACCCTGAACAATAAAATTCATGGTGTTTGCCGTGCTTCCGGGCTCAATCAAAAGTTCTTTTTTGTGTAATGTTTTGAATTGAAGAATGGATGAAAGCTTTTTAATCCCGGTTTTGGAAAGGGTCACATCTTTATTTATGTGCTCCACCAATAGCGCTATTTGATCTTCGATTTCCATGCAGAACAATTATGAGTCTTTCATTTTTACGTTAAGGATATTTTCTCTGAATGACAGAACGTACCCGGTATTGTTATTTTCTATAAATGCTTCAAAGGGTGATGGTGTTATCTTTACATCGGACGGAAACCATTCTTTTTTTGTCTTGTAATTCGGCAACAAAATTAACCCCTCCTGCGAACCATGGGCTCCAAATTGCTGAAGGTCTCCTTTCCAAAAAGAAGAGCCTATATGTTGTTCAAGGTAGCGATTTGTTTCGACTATGGATTCTGTAGGGAGGCCGATCTCATTGACGCCCAGGAAATCATCGATGCCAAAGGCCCGGTAGGTTGGATGGTTCAGATCATATCGCACGATACACTCCGCAATATTGCCACTCGCATCATAGAAATAAAAGGAATCTGCATTCCACGATTCAAAGTGCTGTATTTTTCGGTTATTTTCAATAGAGATGATTTCGACCCGTTCATCCATCCACTTCAATCCTTCCTCGAGCTTGTGGGCAGGAATTAAAAAACAATAATGGTACGGAGTGGGTTCTTTAGATCTGATGAATTCTAGTTCACTCCATCCAATGCGAACGGTGAATCCGTCCGCTGTATCATTCGTAAGTGGAAAGCCGATGGTAACCGAATAGAAAACTTTTTCTTCGTCCAACCGATGTGTCCCGAGCTGTAACTTTTTTAGTTTCATGATCTAAAATTATTAAAAAATATTAAAACTTTAGGCCGAAAACCTTGAGGGGCAGGGGATGGGACAGGAAATATGCCAAGGACAGATGGCTTGTCGTCATTGCATTTGAGAATATAAACAATAAACTCAGCCTTCAGATAAAAACACAAAATCCCCTTTCGGGAGTGAAAGGGGATTTCTTTTGTAGCGAGAGGGGGGCACGATCCCCCGTCCGCCAAGGCGGATATGAATCCTCCACAGTTAATCCATTATTAAATGTTCGTTTACCCATGTGCGTCCAACCCCGGTTTTTAAGAACTTTTCATGCTCCATCGCTTTCGATTTTGTAGTAAAGAATTCCACGTATACTACTTTCCAGGGTCTATAATTTTTTGTAAATCCTTTTTTGGAAAGTTTATTATGCCATTTAAAACGCTCTATCAAATTAGAGGTATAGCCTCGATAGAATTTATGATGCTTTTCAGCATATAGCATGTAAACAACAAACTCAGCCATCGGATAAAAACACAAAATCCCCTTTCGGGAGTGAAAGGGGATTTCTTTTGTAGCGAGAGGGGGGCACGATCCCCCGACCTCCGGGTTATGAATCCGACGCTCTAACCAGCTGAGCTACCTCGCCATGTCTTCATTTTGAACTTCGTTCGCCACTGCCAATTAATACTACTGCAAAGGCGGGTGCAAATATAGAAACAAAATATAGCTCGACAAACACAAAAATTAATTTTTACGGTTTCCTTCGCTTTTACTTTTCTTTTTATTGAAAGATGCGGTCTTCTGTAATTAGATTATATAAAAATGTGATTATTCAAGGCTTCTAGTTTATTTAAGCGGGCCCGGG
>JAHEMY010000107.1 GCA_024643425.1 Flavobacteriaceae bacterium | reverse complement strand
CGTTCTAGCATTCCGGATGTTTGTAATTCGTCGTTTTTCATTACAAAATTTGTTCAAGACACCAGTAAACCAATAGAGGTGCCGTTTTATAAATTTCTCTTAGTTGCTTCATAGCCTGCTGTACGTAGGATTTAAAAGTACCTAATGGCACCTTCATCACTTCATGAGCTTCGCGATGGGTGAGTCCTTGAAAATAAATTAATTGCAAAGCTTTTTGGTGGTGAGGCTCCAAAGTCGCTAGAGCTCCATTGATACTATATAAACCCAAGAGTTCCATGGTCGAGTCTTCATTCTCTATATGTACACTTAAATTGTCGTTTTGGATGAGGTCTTTTTCTTTACGCAACGCATTTAATGCTTTATTTCGAGCAATGCGGTAAGCCCAGGTATAGAATCGACCCTTTTGAGGATCGTAATTTGAAGCTTTCTTCCAAATCGTAATAAAAGTTTCTTGAAGGACATCTTGTGCTATGGCTTCATTTTTACAAATCCGCAAAACAACACCATATAACGCGCCCGAATAGCGATCATATAATACCGAAAGGGCTTTAGGGTTTCCCTTTTGCCATTGAGAAAGTAAGATTTGTTCCTCCGGAGTGGGCTGCATCATTTGTTAAAGTTAAGTAAAAATTGATTGCACGCTCATCCAAAATAAATTTTCCGTGTAAATACTTGTGATAGCGCGCCAGATTAAATTCAATTTAAATTAAACATTAAACATTAAACTTAAAAAATTAAACAAATGAAAAAATTTGCATTAACAATTACAATGATTACCGCAATGGTATTTGGTTTAACGGTTCAAGCTCAAAGCAAATCGATTGTGGATATTGCTGTGGGAAATAAAAACTTTTCAACTTTGGTTGCGGCCTTACAAGCTGCCGATTTAGTGGATGCCTTAAATGGTGATGGACCCTTTACTGTATTTGCCCCTAACAATGCAGCCTTCGGTAAGATTGATTCAGGAACACTTAATAGTTTATTAGAGCCAAAAAATAAGAGTGCCTTAAGCGGAATTCTAACCTATCATGTTGTTTCAGGGAAATTAGCAGCTACCGATGTAGTTTCAGCATTAAAAAAGGGAAAAGGAACCGTAGAGGTTAAAACCTTGAGTGGAGTACCATTAACCGTAGTTGAAAAAGATGGAAAGATTTGGTTGAAGGATGCGAACGGAAACTATAGTGAAATTATCAAAACGGACATCATGGCAAACAATGGAGTGATCCATGTGATTGATTCGGTGGTCATGCCAAAATAGTTGTTTTGTTGAATGTTTGCTATGAAAAGGAGCCTCCCCATCGGGGAGGTTTTTTTTTGCTCTTTATTCCTGATATAGCACCGTCATTGACCTCCCCGGTACCTCAACCTGAGTTTCTATAGTAGCACCATCCTTATAAAATTGAGTCCCCATGACGGCTACTTTCCATTTTTCTTGAAGCAAATAAGGCATGGGTCCGGGACCCGCATTGAATAGAACAAGAATCGTCTTCCAAGCATCCCCATTGGCACGATCGTTTAGTCGATAACTGATAAAACCATCTTCTACGGCTTCAAAAACTAAATGCTTTCTTACATCTTCTGCCGATTTCATATAGAATGCTGGATGCGCTTTTCGAAGCGTGATGAGGTTTTTGTAGTATTCAAAGACTTCCGCATGCTGAACTTTCCAATTCCAATCGATCTGATTGATTGAATCTGGAAGGTTGTATGAGTTGTGCGATCCTTGTTTGGTTCGAAGTAATTCTCCTCCTGCATGAAGAAAAGCCACACCCTGTGAGGTCATGACCACTGCCATGGCAAGCAAATCCATCTGTTGTCGTTCCGCTTCAGATTTACCCGGACGTGAAATAGCGAGTTTGTCGTAAAGCGTATGATTATCATGACAAGAAACATAGTTAATCGATTGCCATGGCTCTAAAGCCCAAGGCGCCTTTGAGTAATTCACATTGCTGTAATCTATTGCCGGGTGCTCGATACATCCTACCAAACCAAATTGTATGGAAGATTCCATATTTTCAGCACCGCTTACAAATCCGGTGCTTAAATCTTCAAATACCGATCCCTTAAGGCCATCACGTAAATCGTCACTAAAGGCCGTAATTTGAGGCATCTTTGGAATATTAATCTTAACGCCGCGTTCTTCCATAGGTAAGGGAGAATCTCCTGCGGTCCAACCTTCGCCATACACAAAGATATGAGGGTTGACTTCCTTCAAAGCCTTTACCACTTCATTCATGGTGGTGACATCATGGATTCCCATTAGATCGAATCGAAAGCCATCGATATGGTATTCCTTGGCCCAATACACCACCGATTCAACAATGAATTTGCGCATCATGGCGCGTTCAGAAGCAGTTTCATTGCCACAAGCCGCCGCATCCGAATAGCTTCCATCCTCACGATGACGGTAATAATACCCGGGAACTTCTAAATTAAAGTTGGAATTTTCGGTAATACCTGTATGGTTGTAGACCACATCCAAAATCACTCCCAGCCCTTCATCATGAAAGGCTTTCACCATTTGCTTGAATTCTTTAATTCGAACTTCAGCCTTGTAGGGGTTGGTGCTATAGGAGCCTTCAGGGACATTGTAGTTCTTGGGGTCGTAGCCCCAATTAAATTGTGCGCTGTCTAATTTGGTTTCGTTTATTGAATAATGATCAAAAGCCGGAAGTAAATGTACGTGGGTTATACCGAGTTCCTTTATATGGTCCAAACCCGTTGAAACTTTATTGGGGCCTTTCGTACCCGTTTCTGCGAGCCCAAGGTATTTTCCTTTATGTGTGATGCCCGATTCCGGATGAATCGACATGTCCCTTATGTGCAATTCGTAAATAATGGCTTCGTTTGGAAGGTTCAAAGTGGGTCCGCGATCGACAGCCCAACCATTCGGGTTGGTGTTTGCTAAATCGATAACCATCGCGCGTTCCCCGTTCACACCCACAGCTTGTGCATAGATTCCCGGTGTTTCCTCAAGCCACTGACCATTCATGCGTACTTGAAAGGTGTAATAAGTTCCTTTATGATCCCCTTGTAAATTCAGAGCCCAAAGCCCCATGGCCGATTTCTTAAGAGGATGGCTTGCAAAAGAAGATCCTCCATTTCCTTCTTTGTAGAAATGTACTTGCACTTCTTCCGCTATCGGCGACCAGAGTTTAAAACGAGTAGCTGCAGGAGTATACTCCGTCCATAACGATTCATTAGTAGGCGTGGGGTAGGTTTCATAATTACCAATAATGGGTTTTGAGACTGCACAGGATAAGCTCAACATAAGCAAAAGGGTTAGGGGGAAGAAAAATTTATTCATAGAGGGATGGGATAATATTATTCTTTAGGCTTCTGTTCTTTCTTTTGTTGCATTCCGCCCCAAGCAGCCCCTAGCGCAATTCCTACTCCCACACCCAAGGCAATATTTTTCAGAGCCACACCAATGGCGGCTCCAATTCCGGCACCTAGCGCAATGCCTACAGCCATAGGGTTTTTCTTTTTATCAGTTTTCATAAATTTGTATTATTATGTTGATTATAAAGTAATTAAATATGATTACATAAACTTATTATTTATATAAAAAGCGTATCGTATTTTTAGTAATCCGAATACTCCGTAGGATACAATAACATGATATCGGCTTTTGAAACGGTGTTTAGGTATTGGGGTAGATCTTTCATGCCGTTCCATTCGGGCGATGCCACAAATACTTCCCACAACGAATCGCGTACTACCTGATTTGGGAAGGTGGTCATGTAAATCAAATTTGGCATTCTACTTCCCACAAGCACATCACCGTAGAACACCGCATTAAAGTTGAGTTGAGTAAATAAATCGAGCTCCCCTCCGGTATTAAACATTTCTACTTTGTTTTTGTAAAGTTGATCGGTAGGCGATTCATAACTCCTTAATTCATAGATACGGTCGGCTCGAGTTCCTTCAACCACGGTTGGTTTAAGTATTGGCATCCCATCAAAGGCAGCCATCAAGTTGGTTTCTACCCGTTCGTAGGGTGGTTGATCGAAAGCTGCCTCAATAAACTCCTTTCCTGCGTTTTTATAGGCGGTATCCTCATCCAATAAAGTTTTATGATTTTGAAAGGCTTCCATGCTTGGAAACGGAATCAGTACGTACGTTTTTGGAAGAGTATCCTCTTGAGACACCCGTGATTTAAACACGCCAATACGATCGATTCCTTGTCGGTGCAAGCCAGGAAGCAAGGCTTTTTCTAGATAGACGTCCGTAACAGCTACCTGCGCCAAGTTCTTAAAATGATAGGTCGTTAGGTCGTAATACTCCTTAGAATGAGCGTTGTGAATCTCGGCGGTTTCAGGTTCTTCTGCGGAAGGAGGTTTACACTGAATTAAAAATAGACAACAAAAAAATACTAAGGGAATGAAGCTAATGTTGTTCAATTTCATACGTTGAAAATTGTGGGTATTCCTTAAAAAAGAATAGCCCTGGTTGGCACCTTCCAAGGTACTAAAATTCAAGGATGTGAAGGAGGCTACTTTAAAAAATTAGCAATTTCTACGTATTCTAAATCATTGCGATCTTCCAAGAAAGGTCGAATCATCGCACGATGGGAAGCTCCTACAATCACTAAAACACGTTCATTAGGCGATTCTAAGGTGCGAGCGATATAATTCATCATGATTAAATTTCGCTTATACCAAGCGTTTGTGAAGTCGGTACCCACTTCCTCTCCGTAGGTGCCAAATTCCATGGTATTTTGTAAATAGACCCTGCGTGAAAACTTATCGGCCTCATCCGAATTCATGTGGATAAAGTATTCAGAGAGGGTCGTATTATTAAGGAGTTCATTCTCATTAGCAACATAAGACTGAATGTTTGTTATAAACTCTTGGATCTTTGGCATTTGGTTGTTCTTTTCGCAGAAGGCCATGATAGGATCAAAAGGAAGATCGAGTTTGTAATCGATTCCGTAAAGTTTAGGATGTTTCAATGTTTTGGCCAATCGAAATCCTATTTGATAGATTTCATTTACTTTTAGGTCGAACTCTCCCTTCAAATAACTGTTGTAGCGTTTATTAAGCGTATCGATTTCAGCAAAAGGATATTCTACCAATATTTTGGTGGGGCGATAGGTCGCCAAGGCCGCCACTAAGGTTTTAATTTCAGATTGTCGAGGTTCCTCTAAAGTACCTACCATCTTCATGGATGCAAGGTCATTTGTAGCTCCAAAGTGAAACACACCAAGCAGTGCAACTTGGGGCAATGCTTCTGTTGTGGTGGTTTGCTTTTGCTGACTGTAACTAGGCGCGATGGTTGCTCCAATAAGGATTCCTATGGATAAAAAGAATGCAAATTTCATAAGGGTTGGTTTGGTTGATGTACAATTAATTGACGGACGTCATTTAAAATTGTTACACCCCAACACAGAAAGGCTCCAAAAAAGGAGTTCAATAAAAGAAAATTAGGGAATAAAGTAATAGAAATACTTATTTTAAAATATGGCGTAGACCCAACATCAAGTTCTGTTCCAACTGGTCTAATTCGCCATCCGACAAAAACAAATCTTTCATCTCCTGTAGCAACTGGTCACGTTCATTTACAGTATAACCATGAGCTTCCAAGGAGGCCTGTATTTTTTGAATGCTTTTGTAATCGTTATCCTTTTGAAATTCCTCATGAATTTTGTTATAATCTACGTGAGGGACTTTCGTATGAATCATGTTTATCTCAGGAGTTGACTCCGAAAAATCGGCATTAGCACAATAAATTAGAAGGTAGGTTTTTAATTCGTCTTTCGTCCAGTTAGGCGTTGATTGGCTCATAGAATGATTGTTTGCTGCTAATTTAAAAGTTGTTGTTTAAATAAACACAATAATTAGTCTAAAAATATTTTAATCCCAAACAAAGCGCCATTTTCCATCTTTCTGTCTTTTCCAAACCGTATGAAAAATACCCTTGTATTCTTTGGTATTTCCAAGGGCATCAATAGTTGTATATGTATAGTTTCCGTAAGTATATCCTAAATCCCCGGAGCTTGAGACTTCTACGAACTCGGGAGACCATGTCAAGCTATTTGAGGAGGAATTTTCGGTAGCACTTAAATGTTTTTCAATATCCGATATACCTTTTATGAGACGCTCGTTTCTTAAAATTACTGCATCAGGCGCAGCATAAGTACTAAATGCCTTCGGAATTCCTTCAGTTTGGGCTAAGTCTGAAAATGCAATTTCTGTGGCTCGAATTTCGTCTTTCCAGGTTGATAATTGCGCTTCACTGGGCCCAGAGGAACATCCAAAACCCACTAAGATGATAAAGAAACAAGCTCCAAGATAGTTCATAACATAAATTTTATAAGTATACAGTTAAAGTTAAAAAAAGCATGGTAACCACCATGAGGATAATGAACAAAGGAAGAATAAATTTTAACCATTTATTAAATCCAATTTTCACAATCGCTAGCGCGGCGAGAATCAACCCTGTAGGATTGATAATATAGAACAAACCTAAGCCATACATATAGGCGTTTACAATAATTTCGCGACCCACGCCAACGGTATCTCCTAAAGGGGACATTATAGGCATCGTTAGAACCGCCATTCCGGAAGAAGAAGGCATAAAAAAAGACAAACCAGCATAAATTAGAAACATCACATTGGTAAATAAACCCTTGTTCATTCCTTCGGTGATTGTACTTGCATGATAGAGCAGGGTGTCGCTAATGAGTCCGTCGTCCATAATCACCGTAATCCCTCGTGCAATACCAATAATAAAGGCTACACTTAATAAATCGCCGGCTCCTCGTGCAAAGACATCCACAAATTCTTGTTCTTTAATTTTGCCAAGAAACCCAATCACGATTGCACCAACCAGGAAGGTGGTAGTCATTTCTATAAACCACCAGTCCAAAAAGGAAACACCAATAATCATGATAATAAACGACAAGCTAAATACAGTTGTAATTAGTTTTAGACGGGGAGTAAATCGAACAAGTTCTCGGTTTGGATTGAGTCCGAAAAGGGCTTCAATTTCACTTTTCTGACTATAGATAATCGATTTACTTGGATCGTTCTTCACTTTTTTGGCATAACGCAACAAATAAACAATGGTTATGGTGAGGCAGAGCACCAACATAGTAAATCGTCCTGTAATACCGGTAGTCCAATTGATACCAGCAGTGTCCGAAGCGATGATGGTAGAGAAAGGATTCGTGGTCGAACACATCGAGCCTATCGCCGAACCTAAGAAAATACAGGCAAGTCCTACCATGGCATCATAGCGCGCAGCAATAAACACCGGGATTAAGATAGGGTAGAAGGCCATGGTTTCTTCTGATAAGCCAAAGGTAGTTCCTCCCAATGCGATTAATGTAGTTACAATAATAATCAAGATGAATTCTCGTCCTTTCAGAAAATTTGCCAACCAGCCAATACCGGCATCGAAGGCCCCGGTACGATTCATCACTCCAATAAGCCCCCCAATAATAAGCACCAAGAAAATAATATCGGCCGCGGCAATGATTCCTTTTATAGGCGATTGCAACATTGCTGCAATACCCTGTGGTGCAGGGGCCAACTCTTGATAAGTGTTCGGGATTCCAATGGGTTTGTAAATGGCTCCGCTTGTAAATTTTTCTAAGGGTATTTTTATTTCTAGCTCATCCAAAGCGGCCTGAGTAGCTGCTAAAGTTTCGGTTCCTTGCGGACTTATTTTTGAAAATGTGTCTGAGTCTTCTTGATACAGCAAGGTATCGTATTTTCCAGCCGGAACAATCCATGTGAGTAAGGTAACTAGCCCGGCAATAAGGATTAGAATGGTTTGAGCCGTTGGAAATTTTAATTTTTTCATAAAAGAAGGATTCTTTTGAAAAGTGATAAAACGAAGATAGTATTTATTCCGGTTTGTAGACCGCTACGGCAATTTTGGAATCGGCGGTACCGTAATACAAAAACCATTGCTCTTTAAAATAGACTAGGC
>JAHEMY010000020.1 GCA_024643425.1 Flavobacteriaceae bacterium | reverse complement strand
GTTCAAGAGCATCTAACAATAAGTTGTTTGGGCCAACAGTAACATCAAAGAATACGGCACCACCATTAACACCACCATTATTCGCGGCAAATAGCGAGGTGAGTGATCCACTTACACCACCTGTACCTTGGAAGGCATAAGTTACCCCTGGGCAGTTATCAGTTCCACTTGCGACATCTCCTGGAACAACAGTTACATTCCCTGAAGCATCTAGTTCAGCGGTAAAATCGTTACAAGCAATTACAGGAGCTTCAATATCTTCAACTGTTACGGTGAATAAGCATGAAGATGTATTTCCATCACTGTCTGTAGCAGAGAATTGTACCACGGTATCCCCAACTGGGAAAACACTTCCTGAAGCAGGACCTCCAGATTGGAAGGTAGGAATTATTCCATCTTCGGGATCTATCGCAATGGCATTTGCAAAGTTCACATTGGCTCCACAAACACCAGGATCATTATCGGTTGTAATATCACCGGGGCATACAATCACTGGAGGCTCTCCAATGGCATTATCAGCAATAACTAATAAATCAAAAATTGAAATAGTAGGGGCTGTAAAAATATAATCGCAACTTGACGTTAACCCACCACCACAAATGGTGAATCTTCCGGTTAACGGTTCTCCGGGAATTAGAGAACCTGTGGTTACACCTGATAGATTTACAATAGGACCCACCGTTGAATTTGTTGATTCGATGGTATACGCCAATTGACTATCTGGATCTGCCGAAACATCTACACCGAAAAAGTCAAAAACGGCAGTATGTAATCCAGAGCCTGGATTTACAGTAATGGTTTGAACCGAGCCAGGAACTAATACCCCAGGACCATTTCCACAGGGACTACCAACAGCTCCATCTGCAGGGCAATCGGAATATAATCTGATTGTTAGGTCATAGGAAGCCGGAGTTGGCATAAACATTTGCATTGCAATTTGTTTAATAATTCTATTGGATCCAGCCATAACAAATTGATCGCCCGATAGACCTCCAGCGATATTAGCAAAAGGCAAATACTGGGTTCCGTCGTGAGTTGTTTCATACACAGTTTCCAGGGCCATGTACGTCTGAAGAGGATTTGCGACACCTCGATTAAGGTATTCAATCGGAATGGGTGTGGGTTGCACACTCTGCGCAGATAAAGGTCCAAAAGCCAATAGTGCGAATAAGAGTAGCATTAAAGAATGCGTAATTTTTTTCATAATGTGTTAATTTGAGTTAGTTAATCAAATATAACAAAATTACTTCCTTAATGTCTGGTTTTCAGTAAATTTAATAGTAATAAAAAAATCGCCGAAACCGGCGATTTTTTTATTCATTACTTAATCATGTCGTAACTCCTTTTAATAAAATTGGTGAGCTCTTCTCCTTTTAAAAGATTCTTGCTCAGCTTTGCAAGGTCCAAGGATTGTTTGATTAATCGTTCTTGCTTCTTTTTAGTTTTAGTATTTAAAATCTCAGAAACCAGTTCATGATTGGTGTTTACGACCAAATTATACATTTCTGGCAGATTTCCCATACCAAACATTCCACCACCACCAGTCTGTTGCATTTCTTTCATGCGTCGCATAAACTCAGGTTCGGTGATAATAAACGGACTCGCATTGCTGTCCATCGATTCTAATTGCACGGTAAATTTATCGGCTGAAATCACTTCTTCTAGAGTTCCCTTTAACGATTCTTTTTCCTCATCCGTTAATTTTGAAATCGCAGTGTCTTCTTTTTTAATGAGGTTATCGATGTGATCGCTATCAACTCTAACAAAGGAGATATGCTCTTTTTCACTTTCTAATTTCTGAAGCAAGTGCGGAACAATAGGGGAGTCCAATAACAAGACTTCATATCCTTTTGCTTTAGCACTTTCCACATAACTGTGCTGCGCTTCTTCATTTGAAGCGTATAGAAGAATTAATTTACCGTCTTTATCGGTTTGCGCATCCTTCACTTTTTCGCTCAATTCGTCAAAGGTGTAATACTTTGAATCTACCGTTGGATACAAGGCAAAGCTCTGGGCTTTTTCAAAAAATTTATCCTCGGTAAGCATTCCGTATTCAATCACGATTTTAATGTCGTTCCACTTGCTTTCAAAGTCTTCTCGATTTTCGTTAAAGAGGCTTTTTAGTTTGTCGGCCACTTTGCGGCTTATATAACTTGAAATTTTCTTCACGGCACCATCGGCTTGCAAGTAACTTCTAGACACATTCAACGGAATGTCCGGGCTGTCAATTACTCCGCGAAGCATGGTTAAAAACTCAGGAACAATGCCTTCGACATTATCTGTGACAAATACCTGATTTTGATAAAGCTGGATGCGATCCTTTTGCATTTGCATGTCCTGACTCATTTTTGGGAAGTACAAGATTCCTGTCAAATTGAAAGGATAGTCTACATTTAGGTGAATGTGGAACAACGGCTCTTCAAACTGCATAGGATACAACTCGCGATAGAACGATTTGTAGTCTTCATCTTTTAAGTCGGCGGGTTGTTTCGTCCAAGCCGGGTTTGGATTGTTGATAATATTGTCCACCTCTTTGGTAGGTGCTGGATCCTTTTCTTTCGCACCTTCAGGTTTTGGAAGTGTCTCTGTCTTCGTCCCAAATTTGATTGGGATAGGCATGAACTTATTGTATTTTACCAAGAGTTCACGAATCTTGCTTTCTTCGAGAAATTCTTTTTCGTCGTCGCTTATATGAAGAATGATTTCGGTCCCTCGCTCTTTTTTGGAACCTTCTGTTAAGGTATAGTTTGGCGACCCATCGCATACCCAGTGAGCGGCTGGTTCATCTAAATAACTTTTGGTAAGAATCTCCACTTTGCTCGCAACCATAAAGGCGGAGTAAAAACCAAGTCCAAAATGACCGATAATTCCGGCATCCTCTCCTTGTTTGTCCTTATATTTTTCAATGAACTCCTCGGCGCCTGAAAATGCAATTTCATTAATATACTTCTGAACTTCTTCGGCGGTCATTCCAATTCCTTGATCGATAATATGCAATTGCTTTTTCTTTTTATCAATCTTTACCTCGATCATTGGATTGCCATATTCCACCTTGGCTTCACCAATCCCGGTTAAATGTTTCAATTTTAAGGTGGCGTCGGTCGCGTTACTGATTAACTCTCGCAGAAAAATTTCGTGATCACTGTATAAAAATTTCTTAATTAGTGGAAAAATGTTCTCTACAGATACGTTTATAGTTCCTTTATTCATGACGTTTTTAGTTTATTATTTCCTCGTTACTTTCAAATAGAATACCAAGATGAAAGAAATGACAGCTTGTCAGATTTAAGGGAAAAGAAAATATTTTTTATTTTTTTGTTTAATTTATTTGGTAAATGATTAAACATTTTTTATCTTTGAAAAAGAAATCAGAATTGCTATGAAAACAAATTGATTTCTATCTATTATTTTATTGGTTAGGTTGTTTGTGCTAGGGGTGCGTGGAAAACGCACCCCTAGTCTTTTTATGATGTTTTCTTCTTAAAAACCAATCGTTATGAGTATATTGTTGTCTATTAGTAACACCCTCTTTTTATGTTTTCATCAAAGATATCAGGCCTAGGTTCTTATGTGCCAGAGAACGTCGTAACCAACGACGATTTGGCAAAATTAATGGATACCAACGATGCGTGGATTCAAGAGCGCACAGGAATTAAAGAGCGTCGACACATTAAAAAAGGAGATGGAAACTCCACGTCTATTATGGGGGTGAAAGCGGCGATCATCGCTTTGGAACGTGCCCAATTGGAGCCCAAAGACATCGAGCTTATTGTGTTCGCTACGCTTAGTCCGGATATGTACTTTCCGGGTGGGGGAGTTCAAGTTCAGGATTTAATGGGAATGCCAACGGTTCCCGCCTTGGATGTTCGTAATCAGTGTAGCGGCTTCATTTATGCGCTCTCTGTGGCCGATCAATTCGTAAAAACAGGAATGTACCGTCATGTGCTGGTAATTGGAAGTGAAAATCATAGTGGAGGCTTGGATTTTACCGATCGAGGTAGAGGGGTTTCTGTTATTTTTGGAGATGGAGCAGGAGCAGCCGTAGTTTCTAGAAACGAAGGTGGAAAAGGTGGAATTTTATCAACGCATTTACACAGTGAGGGAAAGCACAAAGACGAACTCGCCCTTCAAGGCCCGAGCACCAATTATTGGGTCCCTCAAATAATCAAAGAAAATCCGCAAGAAAATATTCCTTATTATCCATATATGAACGGTCAGTTTGTCTTTAAACATGCTGTGGTTCGTTTTTCAGAAGTCATCAATGAAGGACTCCAAGCGAATAAATTAAGCGTGGACGACATCGATATGCTCATTCCACATCAAGCAAATTTGCGTATTGCACAATTCATTCAACATAAATTTAAGTTGCCAGACGACAAAGTGTTCAATAACATTCAAAAGTATGGAAACACCACGGCGGCATCCATCCCAATTGCACTTACGGAAGCTTGGGAGGAAGGAAAGATTAAACCCGGAGATTTGGTCGTTCTTGCGGCCTTCGGAAGCGGTTTCACCTGGGGTAGTGCCATCATTGAATGGGTATAAAAAAAGCCCTTTGTTTCCAAAGAGCTTTTCACCTAACATTTTACATTTTTCTTAGCGGCTAATCCAAATAAATTATAAAATGAGTATAGGAAGTTTCATCTTGATAGACTTTCAAATGTTTGAAATGTTTCACCAGGTTTCCTAGTTTAACGATTTTCTAACATTTTTCCTTCAAATTAGAATATTCCTCCGCTGCCATCTTTTTCATTATCGTCACGACGCTTTCTAGATTTAGCGCGGTATTTTCCGCCACCAAAACGATACGATAAACTAACATTAACAGTATTACTTTCCCAGTTGAATGCTCCGGTTTGAGTGTATGGTAATTCACCATCAAACCCAAATTGCATGGTATCGAAAATGTCATTGTAATTTAGACTGAATGTTCCTCTTCCTTCCCATAGACTGTAACGAGCTCCAATATTCACAAAATACATGGGTTCTGTTGTAAATTGTAAGGTTCTCGCTTTCCCGCGGTAAAAGCCAAAAGCAGATAGACTTAACTTTTCGGAAACTTTAAAATTATTGAACATTCTTAAGTTGTAGGCTACGTTATCGACTTCATAAGTTTCTAATACGATATCGTCGATACTTGGGTTTTCTAAATCGGTTAATCGCTCAGCAATTCCTTTTTGTGTTTGTTGGTAAAAATCAAAACTTGCATTGAAACTCCACCACTTCGTTGGACGATAGCTTCCGGACAACTCCACACCATAGGCGCTTGTATTGTCAAAATTGTCGAATGTAAGAATGACCTTGTTTAAATCGGTTCTGTCAATGAATAGCGCGCGGTTTATTTCGTCTTCTATTATTCGGTAAAACACGCCTCCGGTAATACTCCCTTTTTCTAAATTCCGGGTGTAATTTATTTCCATAGAGTTGGTGAACTGTGGTTGTAAGCTAGTTTTTCCGAAAGAAGAAATCAAAGGAGTACTCCATTCTCTTATTGGGTTAATTTGGCCTAGGCCCGGACGGTCTACACGTCGACTATAACTCGCTTGAAATTGATTTTTTTCGGAGGGTGAATAGGTGAAAAATGCTGATGGATACAGCTGAAAATAATCATTTTTGAATTTCTTAAAAACTACATCCCCTTCGGTGGTGACATCCACTTCTGGATCAGTGTTGATATAGGTAAGATCGTCAGTCACAACCCCAGTACCATATAGTTCCTCGGTGTCGGCATTTAAATTTACTTGTTCTGCTCTAACTCCTGCTTGAAGGCTAAACTTTTCCCATGTTTTGCCCAAGGTGAAATATCCCGAATAAATATCCCTCCTATAATCGAAATTTGTAATTGGGCCGTCGATAAAGTCACCTGTGATGTCAAATGGATTTACCACCATCTGTGTCGTGGTGCGATCAATTAATGAATTAAATAAACGAGCTTCGGCTCCGACTTCTAATTTAAGGCTTTCGCTAAGTGGATTAACATAGTCTAAGTTGATGGTGGTTTGATCACGATCGGTTCCAACGGCATCGATATAGTCGTCACCAAAAGAGGCGCCTGAAAATAAAAATATTGCGTCTTCGTCATTGGAATAGTCATTATAATCGGCCTCTAATTCAATATTATGACCTTCCTTCTCAAATTCTAGCTTGTAATCAAAATTATACTGTGATGAGATGTTGTCGGTGCTCTGCGTGAAATCCTGAATTTGATTTAGAATACTGTTGTCGTAATAGCGAATATCGACAAGGCCGTGAGTGCTTCCTTCATACAGATTCTGGTTGGTAAACACAGAAATTGTATTCTTGTCGTTTAAGTAAAAATCTATTCCAGCCTTAAATAAATTTGACTGACTCTTATCAAGCATGTCAATAAACTGTTCCGAGTTTTCATCCGGACGAACAATATTCCCATAATTTACGTTGGTACTGGTGTTATGCCCCCAATTTCCGTAGAAATTCAATTTTCCATTTCTATAATTAAAGTCTACGTTTGAATTAAATTTAGGTTCTTCCTCATAGGTTAAGCCCACATTGACATTGCCATTGAATCCAATGCTCACATTTTTATGGAGAATGATATTGATAATTCCGCTCATTCCCTCAGGATTGTATTTGGCCGAAGGATTTGTAATTAATTCAATTTGCTTGATCGAGGTGGAAGGAATTTGTTTTAACAACTGTGCAACCGGCACGTTAGATAATTTTCCGTCAACCATTACCCGGACATTTTGATTTCCTCGCATAGAGATTTCACCGGTTTGCTGATCCACATTTAAGGTTGGTAAATTGTTCATGATATCGGAAGCAGTAGGACCTGAAGTCGTAAGATCTTTCCCTACAGTAATAACTTTTCGATCCATTTTTTGCTGAATCGTAGAGCGTTCGGCAGTGACTGTTACCTCGTCCAAAGCCTCTAAGTCTTCTTCCAGAATTACATTTCCTAAATCGACATTACGGTCTTTTCGTGTAATCACTACCTGGGTAGTGTAGGTTTTATAGCCGATATATTGAATATTTACTACGTTTTTTCCTTCTGGAATTTCTTCAATAGTGAAAACTCCATTGTCATCGGTGACTCCACCGGTAATAATGTTTCCTTGTAAATCTTTGATGGCTACTGTTACATAAGGAATAGGTTCGTTTAGATTTTTATCTATTACGACCCCGGTGATCTTTCCTAATTTTTCTACTTCCGGATTGGTTGAAGCGAATGAATAGAGCCCAAATGAAAAGGCTAATAACAAAAATAACTGTTTCATGGTTTTGTGGTTGTTTGTTTTTTGATTGAATGATGGTTACTCAAGGTAACAGTCATAAGACGAGATAATCGGTAGTTTGTTACACAAGGTTCCTTATTTAACCCTGTATTAACAAAAAACCCGAAGTCTAGAACTTCGGGCTCTGTCTTTACTGCTATTATTAACACTAACCATCAACGTAAAATAGTCACAGTAAAGCTTGAAACATTTCAACTAATAGACGAACGCTAAAGATTTATGTTACAGCACGATCTATTTTTAACGAACTTTTTGGAGTTACATAAAGGGTGGGATTGTATTTTTGAGGACCTATGAAACAAAGAAAAACCCTGGTTTTAGGGGCCAGTACAAACCCCTCTCGTTATTCATACATGGCAATTACCCGTTTGCGATCTTTCGGACAACCAGTTGTAGCTGTGGGTCGGAAAGAGGGGGAAGTGGATGATGTGTCAATAACCACCGAATTAAAACCTTTTGAAAATATAGATACCATTACCCTTTATCTCAATCCGATGAATCAAAAGGAATACTACGACTATATTGTCTCGATGAATCCGAAACGAGTTATTTTTAACCCGGGCACGGAAAATCCGGAGCTCTATGCGTTATTGAAGAAAGCGAACATTGAAATTGACGTGGCTTGTACGTTAGTGCTTCTTTCTACGAATCAATATTAAACCTAAAAAGGTCAAGGCTCCATTAATTGGAAGTAATTCGTATCCTACTTGATATCCCCCTAATAGTTCTGAAGGGATTGTTCCAATTACAGCACTAAGCCCTACCGAAATCAGGGTAATGATCCACACATAACGATCTTTCACCGCAAAATTGGTGAAAATTCCAAAAGCAAATAACCCTAATAAGGGGCCATAGGTATACCCAGCAACCACCAATAAACTATTAATTACATTGCTGGTAAGCACATATTTGAAGACAATAATCACCAAAACCAGCAAAACACTCATTCCCACATGTGTGATTTTTCGAAGTCGCTTTTGGCGGTGTTCCGGTTGTTTTTGAATTTCTAAAAAGTCGACACAAAAACTGGTGGTTAACGAAGTTAAAGCACTATCGGCACTGCTGTATGCCGCTGCAATTAATCCAAGAAGAAATGTAACGGCAAGCGTGATACTTAAGCCGCTGTTTAAGGCAATTTCAGGAAACAATAAATCGGTTTTGGCATTGCCGTCCATCAACGGGATGGCTACCTCAAATCGGTCGGCGTAAATAAACAAGAGGGCTCCCAAGAGCATAAAAAGAAATGTGACTACTACCAAAACCAAGCTAAAGGAAACCATATTCTTTTGTGCTTCTTTTAAGTTCTTGCAGGTAAGGTTTTTTTGCATCATATCCTGGTCCAGTCCGGTCATGCAAATTGTAATGAACATTCCGCCAAAAAATGATTTTAAAAAATGGTTCTTTGCAAAGAAATCAGACGTAAAAAAGGTCTTATTGTATTGTTTTAATTCATCCGAGGCCAAAAATTCTGAAAAGCTCCAATCCAATTCACTGGTGATAAAATAAATGGAGAGACAAACCGCCAACACCATAAATAACGTCTGTAAAGTGTCAGTCCAAACAATGGTTTTAATGCCGGCCCGATAGGTGTAAATCCAAATAAGGAGAATTGAAATAATCACCGTTATTTCAAAAGGAACACCATAAGCATCAAACACAAATTGCTGCAAGACAATAGCCACTAAAAAAAGGCGAAATGAAGCACCCAAAACCCTTGAAACAAAAAAGAAAAAGGCTCCGGTTTTATAACTCACCCGACCAAATCGTTGCTCTAAGTATTGATAGATAGAGGTTACATTCGAATTATAATAAACTGGTAGAAGTACATAGGCAACAATGAAATAACCCACGAGATATCCAAGCACGACTTGCATATAACTAAATTGGGAAGCATCTACCCACCCTGGAACCGATATAAAGGTAACACCGCTTAAGGAGGCGCCGATCATCCCAAAAGCGACTAAATACCAGGGCGATTGTTTGGAGGCTTTAAAAAAGGCTTCATTGCTATCATCTTTTCCCGTGAAATAAGAGATAAGAAGGAGGAGTCCAAAATATCCTGCGATCAAGAATAAAATATGAATTGGCTGCATGAAGAGTTTTTAAAGGGGTTGGGTAAAAATACAAAGTTATCTCTGCTTGCCTTTAAAAATTTATTATTTTTGGCAACTTCAGGTTTAACTCCTTTAAAATTAAGTTTATTGCTATGAAAAAAGTATTGCTATTGTTAAGTTTTTTTGGTCTTGCGTTTTCCAATATGTCTGGTCAAGAATACTTAGAAATGATTGACCAAGGAACCTTCACCGTTCAAGAAATTGTTGATAATGCCGAAGCCTATTTTTTAAATAAAGACAAAGGTCGTGGTTCGGGTTATGTGCAATTCAAACGTTGGGAATATATGGCCAATCGTTTAAAAAATGACGAGGGATATCTTACTCCTATTGGAGAGCGATTAGCCGAATTAGAACGATGGAACAACTACCTAAATGAGACGGCTGAAAATAGGCAGAATTTATACGACGATTGGCAGGAATTAGGGCCAGACCGATGGAATTATACCACGCACTGGAATCCCGGAGTTGGAAGAATCACCGGAATCGCGGTCGATGCTTCGAACGAGGAACATATTATTATTGGAGCCAACACCGGAGGTGTATGGAGAACTATTGATGGAGGAGCTACATGGATGCCACTGGGTGATTATTTTTCAAATTTATACGTGTACTCCGTAGCTATCGACCCCAACGATGCAGACACCTATTTCTTTGGTTCTAACGGAGGGAATATTTATAAGTCTACCGATGCAGGTGCTACTTGGAATTTGTTAGGAAATGCAGGAGTCTCAACGGTAAATAAAATTTTATTGCATCCTACTGACCCTAACATTTTATTTGCGACTTCAGAGAATAATGGAACCTATGGTTCTAATAATGGAGGGGAAAGTTGGGCAAAAGTGGTTTTAACCGACCCTAAAGGATACGATATTGAATTTAAACCCGGAGATCCAAATACTGTTTACGCCACAGGAAATGGATTTCATTACTCAACCGATGGAGGGTTCACTTTTACGACCGTTGGTGGATTTTCAAACCAACCAAAAATGATGGGCGTGTCCCCAGACGATGAGAATGTGGTATATGTGGTAGAAGCCAATGGTGGAAGTTTTGGAGGTTTTTATATTTCTAACGACAGTGGTGTAACATTCACACAATTAGATCATACCGGAAGAAATTATTTTGGGTATGACACGGATGGCTTTGACCCGGGTGGGCAAGCGCCAAGGGATATGGATGTAACCGTAAACCCTAGTGATGTTAATGAAGTGCATATTGCGGGAATACTTACCTGGAAATCTAACGATGGAGGAGTAACTTTTACGTGTACTTCAGACTGGACACCCCAAAACTGTATTGCCAAAAACCTTGGCTATTGCCATGCCGATGTGGATATTTTGGAATATGTAAATTCAACGCTTTATGTGGGCTCTGATGGAGGAATCTTTAAGGCGACCAACACTTCGGATATCAATGTTGATTATTATGAAGATATCACAACCGGAATAGGGATACGACAATTCTATAAAATTGGTGTAAGTCAAAATCCTCAAGTTCGCGTTACAGGGGGCTCGCAAGACAATGGAAGTTCCTTTTATGACGCAGAAACAGGAGAATGGATCGACTGGATAGGTGCCGATGGAATGGAAGGTTTTGTAGATAAGGACGATCATGATGTTATGTTTGGAATGATTCAATTTGGAGGGATGTACCGCACAGACACCGGAGGTGCAACCTTATTTAATCTATCTGGACCTGGAGGACAAGGAAACTGGGTGTCTCCTTTTGAGCAAGATCCAAGTATCACAAATACCGTGTATTGTGGTTACAGAAAAGTACATAAGAGCTTTAATAGAGGATCTAATTGGACAGATATCTCGCAAGATTTTGGAGGAAATTTAAATAATCTCAAGATTGCCCCATCCAATAACTTGGTGATGTACGCAAGCAGAGGATCTTTCTTATACAAAACAGAGGATGGAGGAGCAACCGATTGGGCTCAAATTACATCACCCGCCGGGGCAATTAATAGTATCGCTATTCATCCAAGTAATCCCGATAAAATTGCAGTGGCACTATCAGGTTCTGCCAAAGTAAATGTATCTGAAGATGGGGGACAAACATGGCAATCTTATTTATTCAACCTTCCTAATTTTAGTGCATTGGCTGTGGTATGGGACGATAATGGAGAAGACGGACTCTATGTGGGAATGGATTACGGTATCTATTATATCGACAATACCTTTTCCGAGTGGCAGCCATTTATCACGAACTTACCTAATGTCATCATCAACGAATTGGAAATTAATCAAGGAGATGGTAAAATTTATGCCGGTACCTACGGAAGAGGGCTATGGGCTTCTACCAAATACGGTTTCGTAATTGGTGTCGAAGATGTACTTTCACCAAACCAGGTAGCACTATTTCCTAACCCTGCGAACCAAGAATTTACCATAAGTTACCCGGGTGCTGTGGAAATGGATATTCGAGTGTTTGACGTTACCGGAAAACTGGTAATCTTTCAAAGAGATGTTGAATTCAATCAGCAATATACAATAGATGTTTCCGGTTTAAACAGTGGGATTTATTTTACACGTTTAAGCAGTGCGAAGGGAGTAGTTACAAAACGATTTATTAAAGAATAGCACATTTGTGTACAAAATCAAGAGCCTCAGAAAATCGAATTTTCTGAGGCTTTTTTGTTATCTTTCCACCAATATTTGGCTATGGACTTCTCCTCAAAACTACTAGAAAATGCTGTGAACGAAATATCCCAACTTCCGGGGATTGGAAAGCGTACGGCTTTGCGTCTTGCGCTGCATTTGCTGAAACAGCCGGAACAACAAACGCAACGACTTTCAAAGAGTTTACTCAAAATGAGGGAGGAAATAAACTTTTGTGCCAATTGTCATAATATTTCAGATACGCGTCTTTGCGAAATTTGCGCCAACCCAAACCGGGATGAGAGTATTGTTTGTGTAGTGGAAGATATAAGGGATGTTATGGCTATTGAAAATACGAGTCAGTTTCGTGGCCATTACCACGTTCTGGGAGGAAAAATATCACCCATGGATGGTGTTGGTCCCGGCGATTTAAACATTACTACCTTGGTTCAAAAAGTGGCAAACGGAAACATAAAGGAACTCATCTTTGCACTAAGTTCGACCATGGAAGGGGATACCACCAATTTCTATTTATTCAAACAAATTGAAGGCCACAACATTGTAACCACTACCATAGCCAGAGGAATCTCTGTAGGGGATGAATTGGAATATGCCGATGAGGTTACTTTAGGAAGAAGTATTGTCAACCGGATTCCTTTCGAATCATCTTTAAAAAGTTCCTAGATTTGAAACTTTCTGTCGTTATTCTCAACTACAACGTTCGGTATTTTTTGGAACAATGTATCTTATCGTGCCAGCAGGCCATTCGAACCATTGATGCAGAAATTATAGTGATCGATAATGCATCTTCGGATGAAAGCGGTTCTATGGTTCGAGAAAAATTCCCTGAGGTGCTTTATATTCAGAATGAAGAGAATGTAGGGTTCAGCAAAGCGAATAATCAGGCGGTAACTAGAGCCAAAGGTGAATTTGTATGCATCTTAAATCCCGACACGGCGGTGGCCTCAGATACTTTTACACGTTGCATTCAGTTTGCCGAAAGTAATTTGAAAATGGGAGCCTTGGGAGGCTACTATCTCGATGGAACTGGAAATTTTTTACCCGAATGCAAACGAAATCTTCCAACTCCTTTTCGATCGCTGCTTAAATTGATTGGGCTGGGGCAGGGAAAAAATGGCTATTATGCAAAGCAAGTTCCTAAGGAGAGCGTGGGGACGGTTGAAATTTTGGCTGGGGCCTTTTTATTTTTAAAGAAAGAGGTGTATCTGGAAGCCAAGGGCTTTGACGAGGACTACTTTATGTATGGGGAAGACATTGATTTAAGTTATAAAATAGCAAAATTAGGGTACACTAATTTCTATAACGGACATATAAAAATTTTGCATTACAAAGGAGAAAGTACGCAAAAGGACCAAGCCTATTTTGAACGGTTTTACGGGGCCATGCAAATTTTCTTTCAAAAGCATTTTAGTCAGAATCGATTGCTCAATACGCTTGTAAAATGGGGCGTTGCTTATGCCAAGTTCTCGAAAGGTAGAAAGACGGAAAAACAAGAAGAGTCTTTTGATGTGGATGAAATATGGGTGCTTACAGAAGATTTAGCTTTGTTACGAGCCTTGGCAACGACCTACGATTTACCGGTAAAATCGGTCGCTGTGAGGGCGGTTGAAGAGGATCTCTTGGAGCGAAAGATGTTGGTATTTGACACCACCTATTTATCGTATCAGGTTATTTTCGAACTAATGATCAAACAGAAAAACAGACAAAATAAGTTTCGTATTCGACCGCCGGGTTGTAATTTTATCATTGGAAGTGACCAAAGTGACCACAAAGGGGAGGTTGTAAAACTTTAATTACGATATTCATAATTTTAACGGTGTTTTAGATATGATTTGTAAAGAATATGTAATCAAAACATCTAAAATTTACTAATTTTGCAGTGCCTTAAAAAAAAGGTGTAAACGTTATGGCTAAATTTGAACTGAAATTACCTAAAATGGGAGAAAGTGTTGCGGAAGCAACCCTTACCAATTGGCTTAAGAATGTGGGAGATACCATCGAAATGGATGAAGCTGTATTGGAAATAGCCACCGATAAGGTGGATAGTGAAGTGCCTAGTGAAGTAGAGGGAGTTTTAGTGGAACAATTGTTTCAAGTTGATGATGTAGTTCAAGTTGGGCAAACCATAGCCATTATAGAAACAGAAGCAGTTGGAAGTACAGCGGCTCCGGAAAAGGAAACCGTGAAGGACGTACCTTCCGAAGTGGTCGCTAAAGTGGAAGACACGGTGGTAAAAGCCAAGGAAGCAACCCAGGCGGTTATTGAAAGTACCGGAGAACGTTTTTATTCACCTCTTGTGAAGAATATGGCTGCTGCTGAAGGAATTTCTCAGGCAGAATTAGATCGTATCTCAGGAACCGGAAAAGACGGGCGTGTTACTAAAAACGACATGATTGCATATTTGGAGAACAGAAGTGCAACACCTGCTCAAGCTTCTCAAACTCCGGTAGCGACGCCTTCAAAAGAAACACCAGCTCCCCAAGTTGCGAAAGCACCGGTTTCAGTAAATGGCGGAGACGAAATTATTGAAATGACGCGTATGGGGAAACTCATCGCACATCATATGGTGGAAAGTATTTCTAAATCGGCTCACGTTCAAAGTTTTGTGGAATGTGACGTGACCAATATTTGGAAATGGAGAAGCAAGGTAAAAGATGCCTTTGAAAAAAGGGAAGGGGAGAAACTTACGTTTACCCCAATTTTTATGGAAGCGGTTGCCAAAGCTTTGAAAGATTTCCCGATGATGAATATTTCAGTAGATGGAGATAGAATAATCAAGAAAAAAGACATTAACCTCGGAATGGCTGCAGCCCTGCCCGACGGAAATTTAATTGTACCAGTTATTAAACGCGCCGACCAACTTAATTTGGTGGGAATGAGCAAAGCGGTAAACGATCTAGCCAATAGAGCTCGAATGAACCAATTGAAGCCGGACGAAATACAAGGAGGAACCTACACCGTTACAAATGTTGGAACTTTTGGCAGTGTGATGGGAACGCCAATCATCAATCAGCCACAAGTGGGAATTTTAGCCTTAGGAGCAATTCGGAAAGTACCTGCGGTGATTGAAACTCCAGATGGGGACTTCATCGGTATTCGTTACAAGATGTTCCTTTCTCACAGCTACGATCACCGTGTGGTGAATGGTGCTTTGGGTGGTCAGTTTGTAAAACAGGTGGCAGATTATCTTGAAGCCTGGGATGTGAATCGAGAAATTTGATTCCATTAAAATTAAAAGTCCTAAATTTAGTCGATAGTTTTTTCCCATGAATAAATTCGGCTTTCTTCTCATCTTAATGGTGCTCGTTTCCGCTTGCGGTACACAACAATCATCCCATTCATCAACCGACTTCAGCGATCAACAATCGGAGCTTATATTTTCGGGCAACGAGCAAACATCCATGCGGGTTTTCAAAATAAACAAGCCAAAGGATAGTATACTGCTCAGGACTCCAAGCGCTAAGGTTGATGTTCAGAAAAACAAAGAAATATTGAATTTATTGATTGAGCGGATGAAAACCACCATGGTCGATAGTGTGAACATGGGTGTAGGAATTGCTGCTCCTCAGGTTGGGATATTGAAACGAGTTATTATTGTTCAGCGTTTCGACAAGGAAAATCTTCCCATTGAGGGCTATATCAACCCGGTGATTGTGCAGTACTCGAAAAAGAAACAAACGCGCAGAGAAGGTTGTCTTTCCATACCCGGGAGAAGAGATACGTTGAGTTCACGGGCCTATGCCATTTTATTGGAATACGACAACTTGGAAGGAACCCATAAGACCGAAATGGTAGAGGATTTTACAGCCATTATCTTTCAGCATGAGATTGATCATCTCGACGGAATCTTATACATTGATCATTTACAAGAGGAAATGAGTAATTCGAAACATTGAAATCATGAAGTTGAACTTATCTAAGCCTATCTGTTTTTTTGACCTGGAAACCACGGGAGTCAATGTGGCGAGCGACCGTATTGTGGAAATATCAATATTGAAGGTGTTTCCAAACGGGAATAAAGAAAGCTATACCTGGCGGGTAAATCCGGAAATGCCTATTCCTAAGCAATCGAGCGACATTCATGGAATTACCAATGAAATGGTGGCCAACGAGCCTACATTCAAAGAATTGGCGAATAAAGTTTACCAGCTTATAAAAGACAGCGATTTAGGAGGTTTTAATAGCAATCGATTTGACATTCCGTTATTGGCGGAAGAAATGCTGCGAGCCGAAATAGATTTTGATATGAAAAAAGCACTTTCTGTCGATGTGCAAACAATTTTTCATAAAATGGAAAAAAGAACACTGGAAGCTGCATACAAATTCTATTGTGACAAGAGTTTAGAAAATGCACACAGTGCAGAAGCAGATACCCTAGCGACCTACGAAGTTTTATTAGCGCAACTGCATCGGTATGAGGATCTGGAAAATGATGTGAACTTCTTGGCTGAATTTAGCTCACACCGCGATTTTGCAGATTTTGCCGGCTTTATCGGGTACAATAAAGACGGTGTTGAGGTCTTTAATTTTGGCAAACACAAAGGATCCTTAGTGGAAGATGTGTTGGATAAAGAACCCGGATATTTTGGCTGGTTGTTGAATGCCGATTTCCCTTTGTATACCAAACAAGTGCTAACGCGCGTTAAACTTCGAAAGCTTAATACAAAAATCTAGAAGTCTTCTTATGAAAATAATTTGCATTGGTCGGAATTACGGCGCTCATATTGAAGAGTTGGCGAATGAAAGACCAACCGACCCGGTTATATTCTTAAAGCCTGATTCGGCAATAATTTTAAAGAACAACCCGTTTGTGATTCCCGAATTTTCGGAGAATATAAATTATGAAGTGGAGGTTCTTGTCAAGATTAAAAAAATTGGAAAATACATCGACCGTGCTTTTGCCCACAAATATTACGACGAGATTGGTCTCGGAATCGATTTTACGGCGCGTGATGTTCAAGCCCATGTGAAGAGTAAGGGTCTGCCTTGGGAAATTGCTAAGGCTTTTGATGGATCGGCGCTTATCGGGAATTTTGTTCCCAAGTCACGCTATAAAGATTTGAATAACCTTAATTTTTCACTTTTTCAGAATGAAAATAAAGTTCAAGATGGAAATACCTCTTTAATGTTGTGGAAAATTGATGAGTTAATCGAATATATTTCAAAATATTTTACATTAAAGATTGGAGATATTATCTTTACCGGAACCCCAGCCGGAGTGGGAAAAGTGTTTCCAAATGATATTTTAAAAGGGTATTTAGAAAACGAAGAACTATTTTCTGTAAAAGTTAAGTAATATGAGTAAGCAATATTCAATTGATAGTTTAAAAGAAATCGCGGGAGATGACACCGATTTCATGGTTGTCGTGGCAAAAACGTTTCTTGAAGAAATCCCACCGGATTTAGAGGCATTGGTCTCAGCAGTGGATAACGACAACAAGGAATTAGCCTATCAATTCGCTCATAAAATGAAACCAAACCTAGAAATGTTTGGTATCGATTTACTTAAAGACATCACCTCGGTAGAGTCGTGGACCAAAACAGCCAAGAATAAATCGACCATTCAATCATCGGTCGAAAAAATTAATACCACCCTTCACGAAGTTTTCGAAGAACTGAAACAAGATTTCAATATATAAATGCTTGCCGAAATTATTACCATCGGTGATGAAATACTCATCGGTCAGATTGTCGATACCAATTCCGCTTTTATAAGTCAGCAACTCAATAAAATTGGGTTTCAAGTTTACCAAATCACCTCGATACAGGATGATAGAAAGCATATCTTGACTGCTTTGGAGGAGGCTAAGCAACGTGCGAACCTAGTATTGGTGACCGGAGGACTGGGGCCTACCAAGGATGATATCACCAAGCAATGCTTTTCTGAATTTTTAAACGACGAGCTTGTTGAAGATGCTTCTACCCTGGCTCATTTGCACGAGTTGTTTGAAAAATATTTTCAAAAAACACCCACCGAAGGAAATTTAAAACAAGCACTCGTTCCCTCAAAAGCAGAAGTTTTACTCAACGAGCATGGTACTGCACCGGGAATGTGGATGGAAAAGGATGGCGTAATCTTCGTTTCCATGCCGGGAGTTCCTTACGAAATGAAACACCTTCTTACGAATAAGGTCTTGCCCAAAGTAATGACCAAGTTCGATCGACCCTTCATTTATCATAAAACCTTGCTCACCTATGGTCTTGGTGAAAGTACAATTGCAGAGCGTATCGTGGACTGGGAAGAAAGCTTGCCAAGGCACATTAAATTGGCCTATTTGCCATCGTTCGGTAGAGTTCGATTGCGGTTGTCGTCCAAAGGAATGGACGAAACACTCCTGAATGCTGAGGTAGATCAAAAAATGGAAGAACTTCGAGCCATGCTAGTCGATATCGCCGTAGGATTTGAAGACGAGACATCGGTGGTGCAGCGCATAGGCGAAAAGTTGGTCGAGCAAGGGAAAACACTCAGTTTGGCCGAAAGCTGCACAGGAGGAGCCATTGCAGAAGAAATTACACAACATCCAGGGGTGAGTCTGTTTTATCGAGGAAGCATCATTCCTTATGCTACCGAATTAAAAACAACGATTCTTGGAGTGGATAAAGCCTTAATCGAAACTTACAATGTAGTAAGTCTTCCGGTAGCAGAATCCATGGCGGTTCAAGCGACAAAATTATTTCAAAGCGACTATGCAATTGCGACCACGGGTATTGCAGGTCCCTCCAAAGGAGATGGGGAAGATGAGGTAGGAACTGTTTGCATTGCAATCGCAGGTCCAGAGGGGGTTTCGTCAGAAAAATTTCTGTTTGGAAAGGTTCGTGAACGCGTGATTCGAAAGTCGGTAAACAAAGCTTTCGAAATGCTTCTCAAAGAAATTTCAAAAAACTGAAATTCTTTTGTTGTACGAGCAAATTAATTTTCTTAAATTTGCACCCTGTTTAAAAATAACTATCAAATATTAGGTTATGTCAAGAGTTTGTGAGCTAACGGGAAAGAAAGCAATGGTCGGGAATAATGTATCCCACGCCATGAACAAAACCAAGCGTAAATTTAACGCGAACTTGGTAAAGAAGCGTTTCTATATTCCTGAAGAAGATAAGTGGATTACCTTGAAGGTATCGACTTCAGCAATTAAAAACATTAACAAAAAAGGAATTTCTGCAGTTATCAAAGAAGCCCGTGAAAATGGCTTCTTGAGCAAATAATTGCATAACCCGTAAAGTCTATTACAATGGCTAAAAAAGGAAACAGAGTACAGGTAATCTTAGAATGTACAGAGCATAAAGAAACTGGTCGTCCAGGAACTTCTCGTTACATCACGACTAAGAACAAGAAAAATACACCGGATCGAATGGAGTTGAAAAAATTCAACCCAATCTTGAAGAAGATGACCGTTCATAAAGAAATCAAGTAAATTAAAGCGTCATGGCAAAGAAATCAGTAGCATCCTTACAAACCGGATCTAAGCGTTTGACAAAAGCGATTAAAATGGTAAAATCACCTAAATCAGGTGCCTATACATTTGTAGAGTCTATCATGACTCCAGAAGCAGTAAACGATTGGTTGAATAAAAATTAATCAACCTTAAAACATAAGTACGAAGCCACTTTTTTACAAAGGTGGCTTTTTGTATTTTTGGCGTTCCCCGAAGCTTCGGGGTCGGGCTTTTGCCTATACGCGCCTTCACTTATGAGAAGACGGGTATTTGGCGCAATCCCTAACGCATTTAACGGCTAATACAGAACTGGATTATGAGTTTTTTCAAAAAAATATTTTCAAAGGAGAAGAAGGAAACTTTAGACAAAGGCTTGGAGAAATCCAAAAACACTTTCTTTGATAAATTATCCAAAGCAGTTGCCGGAAAGAGCAAAGTAGACGATGATGTTCTTGATAACCTTGAAGAAGTATTAGTTTCCAGCGATGTAGGGGTCAATACTACCTTAAAAATAATCGAGCGTATCGAAGCACGTGTTGCTAAGGATAAATACCTGGGCACCGACGAGCTCAACGCAATCCTTCGTGAAGAAATCTCCGGACTCCTTAGTGAAATAGATTCTGGAAACGCCACCGAATTTACCGTACCATCACAAAATAAGCCCCATGTGATTATGGTGGTAGGTGTAAATGGTGTGGGAAAAACAACGACCATTGGAAAATTGGCCTATCAATTTAAAAAAGCCGGAAAGAATGTCATCCTTGGAGCTGCCGATACATTCCGTGCTGCTGCCATCGACCAGCTACAAATCTGGGCAGACCGCACCCAAGTTCCAATCGTAAAACAAAATATGGGAAGCGACCCTGCAAGCGTAGCTTTCGATACCCTGCAAAGTGCGGTTAATCAAAATGCCGATGTAGTGATTATCGATACGGCCGGACGATTGCATAACAAGGTGAACCTCATGAACGAGCTTACCAAGGTAAAACGAGTGATGCAGAAAGTGGTAGGCGATGCACCACACGAAGTATTATTGGTGTTGGATGGTTCTACAGGTCAGAATGCTTTCGAACAAGCAAAACAGTTCACTGCAGCGACCGAAGTAACCTCGTTGGCCGTTACCAAACTCGACGGAACGGCAAAAGGAGGTGTGGTGATTGGCATTAGTGATCAGTTCCAAATCCCCGTAAAATACATCGGTGTAGGAGAAGGAATGGAAGACCTTCAAGTTTTTAATAAGTTTGAGTTTGTGGATTCTTTTTTTAAGTAAATTCACGCCAAATTTAAAAACATATGATTCACCCGCATACCGAGTTGAAATTTATCAACGATGAGGTTGGGCACGGTGTCGTCGCCACAAAATTTATTCCTGCAGGGACCATTACTTGGGTATTAGATGAATTGGATCGCCAATTTACACCGCAACAATTTCAAAAGATGAACGAATTATACCAGCATATTTTGGAAACCTATAGTTTCCGAAATAACCATGGAAATTTTGTGCTCTGTTGGGACCATGGGCGTTTTGTAAATCACAGTTTTAAGTCCAATTGTCTGTCTACAGCCTACGATTTTGAAATTGCCATTCGTGATATTCAGCCGGGAGAGCAACTCACCGACGATTATGGCTATCTCAATATCCAGGCCCCCTTTAAAGCCGCCAATGAAGGAACGAAACGGAAAATGGTGTATCCAAACGACCTAGAAAAGTACTATCCGGTTTGGGATCGATTACTGGGCGAGAATTTTCACAAGATTTCCACCGTTGCTCAGCCATTAGCTCCATTGCTATCTTCAAAAGTGAATAAAGAGATTCAAGCCGTCATGGCCGGGAAGAAAAAGCTGGCGTCCATCTTGGAGCTATATTACAAGTCATAGCATCACAAGTTCAACTTTATTGAAGTATCTTTGCCACGCTAAAAAGCTAGGTTCATGCGTACAAAAAGTATAAAGAAGAATAGGATCAATGTTGTTACCCTTGGGTGTTCTAAAAACGTTTACGACAGTGAGGTGTTGATGGGACAATTGCGAGCGAACAATAAAGATGTGGTTCATGAAGAAGAAGGAAATGTAGTGGTAATTAACACCTGTGGTTTTATCGCAAATGCAAAGGAGGAGAGCGTGAATACCATTTTGGAATACGTTCAAAAAAAGGAAGAAGGCTTGGTGGATAAAGTATTCGTAACGGGTTGTCTTTCTGAACGCTATAAACCGGACCTTCAAAAGGAAATTCCCAATGTAGATCAGTATTTTGGCACGACAGAACTCCCTTCTTTATTAAAAGCACTTGGAGCCGATTATAAGCACGAACTTATTGGGGAACGACTTACCACGACCCCCAAAAACTACGCCTACTTAAAAATTGCCGAAGGGTGTGACCGTCCGTGTTCGTTTTGTGCCATTCCCATCATGAGGGGAAAGCACCGCAGCACGCCCATCGAAGAGTTAGTGATCGAGTCCGAGAAATTGGCAGCCAATGGGGTGAAGGAATTGATCCTTATTGCACAAGATCTTACTTATTATGGTCTAGATCTTTATAAAAAACGTGAATTAGCAACACTACTCAAAGCACTTGTAAAAGTCGAAGGAATTGAATGGATCCGACTTCATTATGCCTTCCCTACCGGTTTCCCAATGGAAGTCCTTGAAGTGATGCGCAATGAACCTAAAATTTGTAATTATATCGATATTCCGCTTCAACATATTTCAGATTCGATCTTGAAATCCATGCGTCGTGGAACTACTCAGGAAAAAACCACAAAGCTTCTTAAAGAATTTCGCGAAGCAGTTCCAGAAATGGCCATTCGAACCACCTTAATCGTAGGCTATCCGGGAGAAACTGAAGAAGATTTTCAAACCTTAAAGCAATGGGTGAAGGACATGCGTTTCGAGCGTTTGGGTTGCTTTACCTACTCCCACGAAGAAAACACACACGCCTATTTGTTGGATGACGATGTTCCTGAAGATGTTAAAATGGATCGCGCCAATGAAATTATGGAGCTACAGTCCCAAATCTCTTGGGAATTAAATCAGCAAAAAATTGGAAAGACTTTCCGAGTTTTAATCGATCGAAAAGAAGGGGAGTACTATGTAGGTCGAACCGAATTTGATAGCCCGGATGTAGACAATGAGGTTTTGATTAATGCAGAAGAGGGTTACCTTCGTACGGGAGAATTTTTTATGATCAATATTACTGATGCCTCCGATTTTGATTTATACGGAGAAGTAGTAAAACAGTAAAAAGAAACCAATGAGAATTTTTTTATTGCTGGCTGTTTTGACTTTTTTCGGATGTAAGGATGCTGTCACGAATGAAGCGGACCATAACCTAACTGAAAAATCTCCGGTAACGCTTCTAAAATTCCCATCTACTGTTAATAGCGCACTGCCACGACTATTTAGTAATGGTACTGACTTATACGCTTCGTGGGTGACCAAAAACGATACTATTTCGACCTTAAACTATGCAGTGTATTCAAAGGGTTTTTGGAGTCCAGTAGAGGAAATAAACTCGGGGAACGATTGGTTTGTGAATTGGGCCGACTTCCCGCAAATTGCCGAAAACAATGGCAATATACTAAGCAGTTACCTTCAAAAATCGGCAACGGGAACTTATACCTACGATATTAGGTTGAATGTATATAACGATTCGACCAAAACCTGGAAAAAGGGTATCCTGTTGCACCAAGATGGAACGCAAAGTGAGCATGGATTTGTTTCCGTAAAACCTTATCATGAAAATTCGTTTTTTGTGTCCTGGCTCGATGGGAGAAATACGACTGGGGGACATGATAGTCATACTGAGCATGGGGCAGGAGCAATGAGCCTAAGAGGGGCGATTGTATTTGCCGACGGAACCATCGATTACGAGACACTGCTCGATAATCGGGTATGTGACTGTTGTAATACGGCTGCCGCAGTGGGTGAAAATGACGCCATCATGGTCGCTTATCGCGACCGAAGCGAAGATGAAATTCGGGACATTTCATTGGTGAAATGGGAGCATGAAACAAATTGGTCCAATCCTAAAACAATAGGCTCCGATCGCTGGAATATTAAAGGTTGTCCGGTAAATGGACCGGCTATGGATTCGTTTAATGAAAGCGTGGCGATTGCATGGTTTACCGGGGTAAATGATGAAGGGAAAGTACAGGTGATTTTTTCTGAAGATGGAGGGAATAACTTTGGCAATCCGATTCGAGTGGATACCTACAATGCAACCGGTCGTGTTGATTTGGTGATGTTGAACTCCTCGGAGGTTGCGGTGCTTTGGATGGAACCTAAAGGGTCTGAAGAAGTAATTCAATTACTTCTTGTAGATTCTAATGGATCAAAAAAAGGTCCAATAACCATTTCCTCAACCAGTCCGGAACGTGCCAGTGGTTTTCCACAGGTGGAGTTAGTGGGAAGTACCTTGTTTATAGCGTGGACGAACAGCGGATTAGAAACGTCACAAATAGAAATGGCTTCCGTATCTTTAAAAGATCTCAACGAATTATTCTGAAATCGAAACTACTCATTATCGGTCAGCATCTTCCGGAGCCCACCACCACAGCGGCTGGAACCCGCATGATGCAGCTTATTGATCTGTTTAACGAGCACAACTACCAAATTACCTTTGCCACTACGGCAACTCAAACCGCCTATTCTGCCGAATTGGAATCCATAAATGTGGATGTTCAACACATTGTTTTAAATGATTCGTCCTTCGACCTCTTTATAAAAGAGCTCAATCCAGATGTGGTACTTTTTGATCGTTTTAATATTGAGGAACAATTTGGATGGCGCGTTTCAGAAAACTGTCCTGAAACATTACGTATTTTAGATACCGAAGATTTGCATTTTCTCAGAAAAGCGCGAGCGGATGCGTTTAAAAAAAATGAAGCGGTCAATCTTTATTCCGAAACTGCAAAGCGTGAATTGGCAAGTATCTTACGTTCGGACCTATCGCTGATCGTTTCTGCTTTTGAAATGCAATTATTACAAGAGCTCTTTAGCATTCCTGAGGGACTTTTATATTACCTTCCTTTATTTGTCGAATCACCCTTGGCGGAACTGCCCCCTTTTGAGGAACGACGACATTTTGTAACGATCGGGAATTTTCAACATGCTCCCAACGCCGATTCGGTGGTCTATTTAAAAAAAGAATTATGGCCTTTGATGAAAGAAGAATTTCCGGAATCCGAAATACATATTTATGGGGCCTATGCACCAAAGTATATTTCAGAAATGCACAACCCGAAGGAAGGATTTTTTATTGAAGGCTGGGCTGAAGATGTGAGTGTAGTAATGAAAAATGCTCGAGTCTGCTTGGCACCTCTGCGCTTTGGAGCGGGTATAAAAGGTAAATTATTAGCTGCGGCCCAATATGGAACACCATCGGTCACCACCGGCATTGGTGGAGAAGGAATGTTCGAACTCTCAATTCAAGAGGAAGCCCCAAAGCAATTCATAAAAAGAGCATGTTCGCTTTATCGTCAACAGGATCTTTGGTCGCATCAACAGCATTTGGCCTTTGGTGTTTTGAAATCAAACTTCAGAAAGGAGCACTTGGCCCCTGCTTTTACAGAACGAATTTTTGAATTACGTCAAGAATTAGCCAATCATAGGAAAACCTTTTTCATTTCGCAAATAATGCAGCATGAAACCTTAAAAGCGACCAAATACTTGAGTAAATGGATCGAAGCAAAAAATAAATAACAATAAGTCTTTACCTGCTTACATAAGGCTTCGCCAAATCTGTTTCCGCAGCAATGTACCCAAAGGATGCCCAATCGCTTCCTGAAACAATATTTTGGAAGATTTCTGTTGCTTTTTGTGGATTTCCGGTATACCACACCCAATTGCCAAGGGCATATTGTAAGGCAGTATCTGAAGGGGTGTTTGAGGCCTTCGATGAAAATAATTCTTCAAAAGATAATTCACCTTTATAGAGTAGGCAGGCTTTTAAATAAGAGGTGTTCTCGATAACATTCATATCAGCACTAATAGGACGGAGGTAGTTGTCACCCGCCGATTTGCGCCCTAGGCGGTTTTGGATCATATAAATCCAATGGGTTGCGGAAACCACATTATCCGGACTATTCGAGGTGGATAAGCATTTTTTAAAAGCATCCAACGATTTAAGCATTTGTCGGTCGAGATAATAAGCGAGCCCTAAATGGTAATAGATATTCCCATGGCGAGAACTCACAGGAATGTTAAGGGCATTTGGGAGGCCATCCTCTTCGGGTTGGTTCGAGGTTCCTTCAATTAATTCGGCAGCGAGGGATAAGTCGGCTATGGCTTCTTCAAATTTTCGAAGCGTAATATAACGATGGCCACGATGTCTTAGCAAACGTGATTGGTTAGGGAATTTGTTAAGGCCCTCCGAGTAGATTTCAATTGCTTCATTGTAATTTCCGAGGTAGGCAGTAAAACGGCCGTACCAAATAAGGGCATCCAAACTATCCGGATATTTTTCAAATTCGAGTTTCTTTTCTTGATATTGTTTCAAAATAGCCTTGTTTGGCGGGGCTGACCACAACGTATCTCCCAGCTGACTGATTGCCTGGAAGGTGTTTTGGTTTTCATTTAAAAGTGTAGGGTCCTGATTTCCATCATTTCGACAACTAAAAAAGAGGATTATGGAAAGAAATAAAACGAAATTCTTCATCAAAAAGGGATCATTATTAGTATTCAATTTTACAAAAAAAGGTCATACTTCGGAGAAATTGAACCTTTCATCTAATTTGTAAGAAAAAGGCTGTTAAAGTTTTACTATGTATTTCTTTTTGAGCTACTTTTCCCATGCCTTTAATCTAATAGTAACACCAAATACCTCGTATGCATTTAAAATTTTAAACTATGGAAAAAGCATTAAATTATTCATTCAAAAGACGTTCTGCAAACTACTATGAGTGGTTGTACGAATTTATCAAATCTGAAAAATATTTTCAGGTAGACTCAATGATTTTAACAAGCGAACTTTCAAAATCCAAGTAAGAGGAATAAAACTACTTTATTAAAATTTAAGATGTTTCCATTTCAACTGCGCCAAGCTTTTAGCAAGGTGATGGTTGAAATGGTTTTTTTATGGCATTTTTGTTGGGTAAACCAATTTATTAATCATTCTGAAAAAACATGTGCATTGACCATAAACAGGCTGTTTACAAAAAATAGCTTCCCGTTTTCCCAGAAAGATCTGTACAGCACATCATCAACGAAATATACCATACTTCCGGCCCCAATTTGTTCTTCCCCAAAAACAAGAGAATTTTTAAGGCGTTCTTTTGCATTTTCTCCGGAATACCCAGAAACACAAGCGTCAGCACTATCAATAATTCCAACATTAAATCCATCCTCCAAATATTGATAGGAATCCACATCTACTTTTAAGCTGTAGTAAGTATCCTCATATCCAAAAGCCATTGGATGAGAAGGGTCTAATTTCACGCGATAAATACTACCCGGATTACTGTTTTTCAAGTAGCTGCGTTCTCTTTGATCGTAAGGAATGAGCGTATCTTTTTCTTCTTCGGATTCTTTTTTATTTTTCTTTAAACCAAAGCCTTCTTTTTCTTCAAACGAACGCAATGCATCTTTAAAAGCAAGTACTTTACCTCCGTTTGAAATCCATTCTTTTAATTTCTTCACGGTGCTATCCTTCAGTATATTTCGATACCAACCATCCGGAATTACCAATACATCATAGCGCTCCAACATGGATACATTAAAATCATCCGTGTTGATTGCAGTGATGGGGTAGTTCAATTGTTCTTCCATAAAGTGCCAAATCGCACCGTAACTAAGGGAGGAAGTACCATCACCTTTTAAAACAGCAATTCGATTTTTATTGATAAGCTTCACATCGGCCGATCCAAAATCGGTTCCGTTGTCGCTAAAACTAGTTGCCGTTGTATTAAGTGCTACATCAAATGTATTAGCAGCTTTGGTCACAACTTCGGTAAAATCGGTGCGATTTCGATTATCACTTTTTGTAATCACTAAGGCACCTTTTTTATAGGTTTTACCGCCAAAACTTAAATCCTTTTCAGAAAATCGTACTTTGATATCTTCCTTCAACAAGTGAGCTAAAAAGGAGGCATCGTTGAGGCTGTTCCAATTCACAATATAACCGGCAAGGCTGGCTGGCGAGGCAACTTGATTGATTGCTTTCGAATAGGGATTGGACCCATTGGTAGGAACAGGAGAAGTGCTTACCACACATTCTAAACCATAGGCATAGGGTAGGCTCCATGCGGTGATGTCATAGGTAATAGGCTCCGAAATAATTGCGTTTTTTTCAAATAGGACCTGAACTAATTTACCTTTGGGCTGATGGGTGCTTACCACAAGCGCGCCGGAAGCATCGATACTACCTTTTTTATTCGTTCCGTAATGAAACCCATTTATGGTACCGCTTGAAGCATAGCCATACTTAATTTCATGCAAGTCCAAAAGTTTTGACAGTTTGTGTATTTTATCTGAATCTCCCTGAAGCACATAACTTTTATGTGATTGTTCATTCGTGCTAAAGAACCTTTTAAATTCCGTGTTTAATTTCTTAGCATTTTTAGAAGAGATTTCAACCGTCGAAAGTCCGGCAGTTGTGTGATGTGCGATACGATCTACTAGGGTTAACTCAAAACCTTCATCGGTTTGAACCCCTAGCCCGGCTCGACTGCTTCCCGCTTGCTCGTAAGTCATTCCTATGGATCCAGTGAACATAGGATAGGTGTCGCCATAGCTTGGATAAAGTAAATCGAAAAATTCGCGGGTGAAAAACAACCAACCTTCTTCATCGAAATACTTAGCGTTATTTTTTCCAATCTGTGTTTGAAATTCTCGTTGCCAAGGAGATATTATCGCATGCATGGGTTCTGCAGCAGGAGCAAAATAATAATGGTCATTGATGCCCTGCTCATGAAAATCGACATGTACATGTGGCAACCATTGGTTATAGATTTTCAATCGTTGTTTACTTTCTGTTTGCGTCGCCCAAGCCCAGTCTCGATTTAAATCGAAGAGATAGTGATTGGGTCTTCCTCCCGGCCAAGGTTCACTATGTTCAGAAGCATTTTGGTCTGGGTTATGCGGTATGCTTCTTTCTTGATTGTACCAATTTACGTAGCGGTCTCGTCCGTCAGGATTAATGCACGGATCTATTATCACCACCGTGTTTTCCAACCAGGATTTTTTTTCTGTGATAAGTTGGTATATCGTTTCCATGGCAGCCTCGGTGCTTGACGATTCATTCCCATGGACATTGTAGCTAAGCCAAACAATGGCTATATCAGGATCTGCACCTCCCTCCAAAATACCTGCTTGCTTCAGATTGTTGGAGCGAATTTCATCAATGCGTGCTATATTTTTTGGGGAAGAAATGATTGCATAGGTTAACGATCTTCGTTCGTAGGTTTTGCCGTAGTGTTGGTAGGTGACATAATCACTATTTGCGGCAACATGCTCGAAATACCGAACGACATCGGCATGACGTGAAAATTCTGTACCAATGGGGTACTCTAAAAACGATGAAGGAGACTTTAATTGGGCAACGACCATTGAAACAGTCAGAAAGCAGCCGAATAGAAATAAATTTTTCATGAAAGTTTGTAATTGGCGTAAATATAGGAAAAGGACAAAGCAGTTTTTAACATTAACGTATCTTTAGTGTTCTAACAATGGATTCTATGTATTTTTGTGTAGTTTTCTGAAAATTCGCTATGCCCAACCATCATCTTTCTTACAAAGACGCTCGTTATTTTTCCGACTTAATGTGTGACTATGTAGCACAAAAACAAGAGCTTAACGAATTTTATCACCGTTTTCCTAGTATCGAGAACTTTGAAGCCCAGGCCAAGGAAAAATCTACATCTTTTTCTTCGAAACAACGAGAACGTCTCGTAAACCAATTAAAAAAGCAATACAAAAATATCGATGTGTCGGATGAGACGCAAAAAAACATTGATGCCCTTTTAAGTGCAAATGCGTTTACCATTACCACGGGACATCAACTGAATCTCTTTACAGGACCCTTGTATTTTCTGTATAAAATATTTTCGGTGATCAATCTTTCAGAAGAATTAAATAAAAAATATAAAAATCATCATTTTGTTCCAGTTTATTGGATGGCTTCTGAAGATCATGATTTTGACGAAATAAATTATTTTAACTTTCGCGGTAAGAAGGTAAAATGGGACCGACCAAGCGGTGGCGCTGTGGGTGAATTTTCGACAGAAGGTCTGGATTCCGTGTATGAAACCTTATCAAAAGAATGGGGTTCTAGCAATACAGCACAGTATTTATTGGACTTATTCAAAGAATCGTATTTGGAACATGATACATTGTCGGAGGCAACCCGATTCATAGGGAATAAGCTTTTTAGTGATTATGGATTGGTAATCATTGATGGGAATGACGCTGTTTTAAAACGCGAATTCATCCCTTATGCCAAATTAGAGTTCGAGCATCAGCAGTCGTTTAAGAGGGTCGAGAATACGACCAATAGGCTTATTGATAAAGGTTATTCCAAACAGGTACACCCAAGAGAGATCAACTTATTTTATTTAGATCGAAATTCACGAGAGCGGATTGTTGAAAAGGAAGGGATGTATTATTTAAACGATTCAGCGCGATCTTTTGATCATGCTAGTTTGTTGGAAGAACTTGAAAAATATCCTGAAAGATTTTCTCCAAATGCCTTGCTAAGACCCTTATATCAAGAAGTTATTTTACCAAATCTGTGTTATGTTGGCGGGGGCGGAGAATTGGCGTATTGGTTTCAATTGAAGGATTATTTTAAATCGGTTGAAGTTCCATTTCCAATCCTATTGCTTCGTAATTCGATACTCCTTATTTCAAAGAAGCAAGAAGATAAACTAACACGACTTGATGTTACAATTTCTGAGCTGTTTCAGGAACAAACCAATTTACGTTCTAATTATACGCGTAGAATTTCCGAAATAGACATCGATTTTACTCGCCAAAGAGAACATTTGAAAAAGCAATTTAAAGCACTTTTCGATCTGGCAGAAAAGACAGATCCCTCCTTTTTTGGGGCTGTCGCAGCCCAGGAGAAAAAACAATTGAATGGCTTGGACCATTTGGAAAAGCGTCTTTTGAAGGCTCAGAAACGAAACCTAGCCGACCAATTAGAACGGTTAACGTTGCTTCAAGACGATTTGTTTCCCGGTGGGAATTTACAAGAACGGGTTCATAATTTTTCGGAATGGTATTTGGATCAAGGACCTGAATTGCTCGCACTTTTAAAAGAACAGTTGCAACCTTTGAGACTTGAATTTACCATTCTTGAGTGTTAAATTCTTAAAAAAAAGTCGCTTCTTTTATGGAAGCAAAAGTAAAAAAGAAACTATTTTTGCCTATGCAAAATAACGTCCTCATCCTCGATTTTGGTTCTCAGTATACACAGCTTATTGCAAGACGTGTACGTGAGTTGAATATTTATTGTGAAATCCATCCTTATCATAAAATTCCGGAAGATTTGTCCGGATTCAAGGCGGTCATTCTTTCCGGGAGTCCTTTTTCTGTGCGTGCTGAAGACGCTCCGCATCCGGATTTGTCAAGAATAAAAGGAATGAAGCCT
>JAHEMY010000019.1 GCA_024643425.1 Flavobacteriaceae bacterium | reverse complement strand
ACGATAAAAAAACCCTCGAAATTGGCATGTTTCGAGGGTTCGCACTAATAGATACTAAGATGTAGTTTTAACGCAATCGGTCTACAGATTTTACGAGATCCTCGTCCCTTTTGATGGCCTTATTGGCCAGCACTAGAAAAACGATAGAAATGATAGGTAGTAGCATCCCAATACCCTTCTCAGAAACCGAAGTTTCTCCGGATACCATTAGAGATCGATACACGAAAACTCCCAGTAATACAAAGTTTAATATGATATTCAAGCGGTTCAACACAAATTGTCGCTTGCGATTTTTAAAATTAATAATGGCCAAAATTCCCAACAGCACAGATCCAACCAAGAACCCCAAAACCCAAGGAGTTTCACGATTTAAATCGATCCTTCCCTCCTCATTCACGAACTCGGGAAACACAATATACAACCCCACTACTGCAAGAATAGCGATGATTATGTAAACGGTTTGAATCCTTTGAAGCATGATATTTAGCCTTATGAGCGGACAAAAATAAGGTTTCTTTTCTAAAAAAATAAACACCAATTTCAAAATATTGTTGTATTATTGCACTACAACTCGTAACCACCTCAACGAAGGTTACTTAGTCTCCAATTACATTTTCAACGATTTTATCTTTACACAAAAGATTCACTTCACTTAATTTTACATAGTACGTTTACATGTTTGAAATTTCAGAACTTAAAGAAAAGAAGCTTCCTGAATTACAGGACCTTGCTAAAGACTTGGGTGTGCCCAAATTTAGAAGCTTAAAAAAATTAGACCTTGTATATCAAATTTTAGATTACCAGGCAGCCAACCCTAAAGCGGTAAAGGCTATTGCTGTAGAAACCAAATCCAATGCGGAAGGACCTACAGAAAATTCAAAAAATAATGCTAATCCATCGTCACAACAAGATCGACGAACAAGGCAACAGCGAAACGATCAAAGAAATCCAAAAGCACAGGATTCTAAGTCGAATCAAGCATCAGGGTCCGAGGCTCAATCAAAACCTCAAAACCAGCAAAATCAATCCGACAACTCGAATCGCTCAAATTCATCAGATCGTTCAAATCAAAAGAACCAATCCAACACATCGAGCCAATCGAAGCAGCGTAAGCCACATCATAGTAAAAATGAAGGGGATCGAAATCGCAACCAAGATGCAGATCGAAATCGCAACCAAGATACAGACCGAAACCGCAACCAAGATGGAAACAAACATTCCAATGGAAACCAGCGGCAACATTCGAATAAGAATGATGATGGAAAAGATGGAAACAAAGATACACGAAACCGATATCGCGAACCAGATTTCGAATTTGATGGAATTATCGAAAGTGAAGGAGTTTTGGATATCATGCAAGACGGTTATGGGTTCTTGCGTTCCAGTGATTACAATTATTTGTCATCGCCCGACGATATCTATGTTTCGCAATCTCAAATCCGACTTTTCGGTTTAAAAACCGGAGACACCGTCTTAGGTGAAGTGCGTCCACCAAAAGAAGGGGAAAAGTATTTTCCACTGATTAAGGTAAGTAAGATTAATGGCTTAAGTCCGAATGTTGTGCGTGATCGTGTATCCTTCGAACACTTAACGCCACTATTCCCGAATGAAAAATTCAATTTAGCCGATAAGCAAAGTACAGTATCGTCAAGAATCATCGATTTGTTTGCCCCAATTGGGAAAGGACAGCGTGGAATGATTGTAGCGCAGCCAAAGACAGGTAAAACAATGTTATTAAAAGACATTGCCAATGCCATCGCAGCAAACCACCCTGAAGTTTATCAGATTATCCTTTTAATCGATGAACGTCCGGAAGAGGTTACCGACATGCAGCGTCACGTGCGTGGCGAAGTGGTGGCTTCTACCTTCGACAAAGAAGCTGTAGAGCACGTTCGCATCGCAAACATCGTTATTGAAAAAGCAAAACGATTGGTAGAATGCGGACACGATGTGGTGATTTTATTAGATTCTATTACACGTTTGGCGAGAGCCTACAATACGGTACAACCTGCCAGCGGTAAAATTCTAAGTGGGGGTGTGGACGCAAATGCATTGCACAAACCGAAACGATTCTTTGGAGCAGCAAGAAATATTGAAAATGGAGGATCGCTAAGTATCATTGCAACAGCCTTGACCGAAACAGGATCTAAAATGGACGAAGTGATTTTCGAAGAATTTAAAGGAACCGGTAATATGGAACTTCAATTGGATCGTAAGATTTCAAACAGAAGAATTTTCCCTGCCATCGATCTTACTTCTTCAAGTACTCGTCGAGACGATTTACTCTTAGATGAAAATGTTATTCAAAGAATGTGGGTAATGCGTAAATACCTTGCAGATATGAACCCTGTTGAAGCGATGGAATTCATTAACGATCGCATCAAACAGACTAGAAATAATGAGGAGTTTTTAATTTCCATGAACGGATAAAAATTCTTTCATCAATAAGATTAGGGGCCTGTTGGCCCCTTTTTTATTTCAAGGAAGCTTGAAGATAATCCGTTACCTTTGTGGAAACCATTTTCCTATGAGACTACTTTTATTGCTAAGCTCAATAGTTCTCTTAACGCAAGCGTGCGACTCCAAACAAGAATCAAATACTCCTGATTTTACAACCTTATTCGAAACTTCTGGAGGAATGCAAACACCTACCTATCCTGAGGTTATAGCCTATTACAAAGAATTGGCAGCCGCATACCACACGGTTTCCATCTATACTATGGGACTCACAGATAGTGGCGAACCCTTGCATTTGGTTGTTTATAACAATGAAGGAGCTCATTCCTCCCATTTCGACAATCCGAACGGAAAAAATGTTTTGCTGGTCAATAATGGAATTCATCCTGGTGAAAGTGACGGAATTGATGCGTCTATGATGTTTATAAGAGATTTAGCTGAGGGGGTTATAAAAGCTCCAACCAAAACAATTATTGCCGTAATTCCAATTTACAACATTGGTGGCGCCTTAAACCGTAATTCCGGTTCTCGCACCAATCAAAATGGTCCGGAAGAATATGGTTTTAGAGGGAATGCACGAAATTATGACCTCAACCGCGACTTTATTAAAGCCGATACTAAGAACACTGCTTCCTTTGCTCAAATCTATCAACAACTTCAACCGGAATGGTTTATCGACAATCATGTGAGTAACGGAGCCGATTACCAATATACCCTTACCCATTTATTTACCCAACATAACAAATTAGGCGGTGCATTGGGCAACTACATCCATACAACCCTTATGCCTGAACTCGAAGATTCGCTCGCACTAAAAAATTGGGATATTACGCCCTATGTGAATGTATTCAACCAGCGACCCGAACTTGGATTTTCACAGTTTATAGACCACCCTCGTTATTCCACGGGCTATACTACCCTATTCAATACCTTAGGAATGATGGTGGAAACCCATATGTTAAAACCTTATAAGAATCGGGTTGAAGGCACCTACGAACTTATGCATACCTTCTTGAGCATCGCAGAACGGGATGCCGAAAAGATAAAAACGCTAAAAAAAGAAGCAATCCAGCGTTTTCAAGCTGGAATGGAATATCCTATTTCATGGGAACTCGATAGCACTCAAACTACAACGCTTTCCTTTAAAGGATATGAAGGAACCATTGAGAATAGTGAAATTACAGGAGCTAAACGACTCAAATACCACCGAGACCAACCGTTTACAAAACCCCTTACTTATTATAATTATTTTAAACCAAATCAATCGGTAATTATCCCTCGTTTCTATGTGATTCCAAGAGGTTATTCCACTATTGTTGAGTTGTTAAAAATGAATGGTATTGCTGTAGAAACCATGGTAAAAGATTCCACCCTGCAAGCAGAAGTCTATCATATCAAGAACTATAGCACCGCCTCGGAAGCCTATGAAGGTCATTACCCTCACTACAACACTCAAGTGCGTACGGTTTCAGAATTAATTCAATTGCACCAAGGTGATTATCTTATCGCTACCAACCAACCCGGAATTAGATACATTTTGGAAACCCTAGAACCCAGTGCCATTGATTCGTTTTTTAACTGGAATTATTTTGATCCAATTTTACAGCAAAAAGAAGGATTCTCACCTTATGTGTGGGAAGATCAAGCCTTGCAATTTTTAAAAGAAAACCCGGCTATCGATGCTGAATTCAAATTGAAAAAGCAACAAGATTTAAATTTCTCCGGAAATTGGTACGAACAATTGGATTGGATTCATAGGCAATCACCCCACTATGAAACATCACACTTGCGATATCCGATCGTTAGGGTGCGTTAATAAATATTCTTTTGGGAACAGAAGCTTGATATTTTCATAACTATTGGAAAGAGCCTTTTGCGATTTTTCAAAGTTTTTCCATTTCACCTTCTTGATTCCTTCTTTGGATTGAGGTATTAATTCGCCTTCATATTCGGTATACATTTCATACCAATAAGTAGCCTTCAGCTTGAATTTCCCGTTACGTTTGAAAACGTGATACGTCTTGTCCAAAAAACGGCGGACCACCAAATCCTTCACTCCTGTTTCTTCTTCAACTTCACGAATGGCGGCTGCTTCGTAACTTTCTCCCTTTTCAATATGACCCTTGGGTAAATCCCATCGATCGTTCCGATAAATAAAAAGAATTTCTTTCTTATGATTGTAGACCAATCCACCTGCCGCATCCACAAATGGGAGCTTCTTTCGCAGAAATTGCTCTAATTTTTCAGCATTCTTGTGGTAAAGATTTACATAAATAAGTTCACCATTGTTGATTTTTTTGATCAACTTTTTAAAACGAGCCAACCGCAATGGAATCGCCGTGTATTGTTTCCCTATTTTTTTCTCAGTACTAAGAATAATGGGAATGTCTTTCACAAAAACTTTATACATTTGCAGTATGGTTTTACATAAAGATACAGCTCAAAAGACAGCCGAATTGCTTCTGCAAATTAATGCAATAAAATTGCAACCACAAAAACCTTTTACTTGGGCTTCCGGATGGAAATCTCCAATTTATTGTGACAACCGAATTACACTGTCATATCCTGTGATTCGAAATTACTTGCGTGAGAATTTAGCAAAGCAAATTGAGACAATCTATGGAAAGCCGGATATGATTGCCGGAGTGGCTACAGGAGCTATCGGAATGGGGATGTTAGTTGCCGAATACATGGGCTTACCCTTTTGTTATGTTCGTCCTGAAGCAAAATCACATGGAAGACAAAACCAGATCGAAGGCCTTGTTCCTAAAAATCAAAATGTAGTGGTTGTTGAAGATTTAATAAGTACTGGAGGTAGCAGTCTTAAAGCGGTTGAAGCCTTGCGTGATGCCAAAGCAAATGTAAAGGGGATGGTCGCTATTTTTTCGTATGGATTCCCTATCGCTGACGAAAATTTTAAAAATGCGAAGGTCCAACTTCATACGTTAAGTAATTATGATAACTTGTTGAAGCAAGCAGAAAAGTCCAAATACATTACGTCTAAAGAAGCTGCTGTTTTGGCGAAATGGAGAAAGAATCCATCAGAATGGAATGTGTAATGCATTTGAAATTATCGAACAAAGAATAAACAATGGAGATTCAAGGAAAAAAAGTAAATGTTCAAAAAAGTGCCAACGACTTATTTCAATTTTTGTCGGAAGTGAAAAATTTTGAGCAATTAATGCCAGAAAACATTAGTAAGTTTGAATTAATTCGAGATGATGCCTTTGTATTTGCCTTAAAAGGAATGCCTGAAATTGCTCTAGAAATTAAAGAAGCTCAAGCACCAAACAAATTAGTTTTGGGAGCTATAAGTGACAAAATACCCTTCACACTTACAGGATTAATTGAAGAAAATCAGGCGGAAAAATCGGAAATCGAATTGTTGTTCTCTGGAGATTTTAATCCTATGATGGCTATGATGATTAAAGCACCCATCACAAAATTTATCGAGACCCTCACCTCCAATATGGAGTCCCTTTAATACAGTAATTTGAGTTCTTTCAACTGAAAGTGTTGAAGACTTCTGTTCTCCTGGCGAACACACAACAACCCTTGATCGGTTACACCTTCTATAATTCCTTTGAACTGTCGGTCCATGCCATCCTCAAAAGTGGTTAATTCATCCTTCCGAAATAAGTAAGATTCATACTCGCGTTTTAAAGTGGCTCGATGAGTTTGTTTCAAATGATTCAATTGAAATAACACAGCTCCCGAAACTTTGCTCATCACTTCGTCTGTATTAAAATGAATCCCGGTATTCAGTAATAGCGATGATGCTTGAGGAAAAGCAGCAAATGAAGTATTGTTTACATTAATTCCAATACCCACTACACTGCTACTTACGTCCAACTTTTGAAATTGATTTTCTACTAGAATACCGCAGACCTTTTTTCCGTCTGACAATATGTCGTTAGGCCATTTTATCGAGACCTTGGGTATTCCAAGCGCTTCCAAGCCTTTTATGACTCCCACACTTACCGCAAAATTTATATAAAATTGATCCTGCACAGACCATATAGAAAATTTCTTGAAAACACTAAATGCCAGGCTCTTACCTATCTCAAAATGCCATGTAGCGCCCATTTGACCCTTCCCATCGGTTTGATGTTGGGTATAAACTACAGTTCCATCTTTAACTGCGTTATTTTTGATCAATTCCTTCAAATAATCGTTTGTGGAACCAATGGCACTAATTTTGATTGTTCTCAATGCAATTAATATTGTGTTAATCTAAGAATGTTAAACGTCTTGGGAAGCAAAAAAATAATAAATTTGCACAAATAAAATTTTTTAATGCAGAAAAAGGAAATAGGAACTGACCAGTTGGTCGCCCAAATTATAAAGGGAATTGAAGAGGTAAAAGGCCAAGACATTCAAATATTGGACTTAAGGGAGATAGAGAATACAGTGTGTGACTATTTCGTAATTTGCAACGGTACTTCAAATACTCAGGTTAACGCGATTGTTAATTCCATTCAAAAAATCGCTAGCAAGGCTCTGAAAGAAAAACCTTGGCATGTAGAAGGTAGTGATAACGCAGAATGGGTTCTTATGGACTACGTTCATGTGGTTGTTCATGTATTTCAGAAACACATTCGTGAATTTTACGATATTGAAGGCTTGTGGGGCGATGCGAAATCGGTAACCATAGAAACTTCCTACTAAAACTTAAAAAGCCCCATGGCGAACGAAGACAATAAACCAGACGCACGTAAACCCAAGTTCAATGCTTATTGGATTTATATTGCGATATTTTTACTTTTCATTGGATTACAATTTTTTGGAGGAAGCAATCTTTCTGCTCCTGCAAAAACAACACAGGTCGACTTTCAAAAATATTTGAGAGAAGGTGATGTTGATAAAATTGAGATCATCAATAAAAAGGTTGCCAAAGTTTATCTCACCGATGAGGCCAAACAGAAACAGATTCATGCCTCAAAATCAAAAGATAATTTCCTAAAACCCGGTCCGAACGATCCTAGCTATCAATTTGAATTTGGAGATCTTCAAAATTTTGAAAATAGTATTAATACCATAAAGCAAGAAAATAACTTAAACACGAAGATTGTTTGGGACACCGAATCTAATTTATGGGCAGAGTTCCTTCCTTCAATCATCTTTTTTGCGGTAATTATCGGAATTTGGATTTACATCATGCGCCGCATGTCGGCAGGCGCCGGCGGAGGTGCAGGAGGGCAAATTTTTAATATTGGAAAATCTCGAGCAAAACTATTTGACGAAAAGACCGATGTTAAAACAAGCTTCAAAGATGTTGCTGGATTAGAAGGCGCTAAAGAAGAAGTTCAGGAAATTGTTGATTTCTTGAAAAACCCTGATAAATACACAGCCCTAGGGGGTAAAATACCTAAAGGAGCACTGTTGGTAGGACCTCCTGGAACTGGAAAAACATTGCTTGCAAAGGCGGTAGCCGGTGAAGCAAAAGTGCCTTTCTTCTCACTTTCGGGATCCGATTTTGTTGAAATGTTTGTAGGAGTAGGTGCATCCAGAGTTCGTGATTTGTTTAAACAAGCCAAAGAAAAGTCACCATCTATTATTTTTATAGATGAAATTGACGCCATCGGTAGAGCGCGAGGAAAAAACAATTTTTCAGGGTCCAACGACGAACGAGAAAATACATTGAACCAGCTATTAACCGAAATGGATGGTTTTGGAACCAATACCAACGTAATCGTGGTAGCAGCCACAAACCGTGCCGATGTGCTTGACAAAGCGTTAATGCGCGCAGGACGTTTCGATAGACAGATTTATGTAGATCTTCCGGACGTTAGAGAGCGAAAAGAAATCTTTGAAGTGCACTTACGCCCAATCAAGAAGGACGATACAGTGGACATGGATTTCCTGGCAAAACAAACACCCGGATTTTCGGGTGCCGATATCGCCAATGTTTGTAACGAAGCAGCTTTAATTGCAGCAAGAAAAGAAAAGAGTGCCGTTGGAAGACAGGATTTCTTGGATGCAGTAGATCGAATAATTGGTGGACTCGAAAAGAAAAATAAAATTATAACGCCCGACGAGAAAAAGGCCATTGCCTATCACGAAGCAGGTCATGCAACAGTTTCTTGGATGCTCGAACACGCAGCACCATTAGTAAAAGTTACCATTGTACCTAGAGGGCAATCCTTAGGTTCGGCATGGTACCTTCCTGAGGAACGTTTAATTGTACGTCCGGAACAAATGCTCGACGAAATGTGTGCTACCATGGGTGGCCGTGCAGCTGAGCGTGTGATTTTCGATAAAATATCAACGGGAGCATTAAGTGATCTAGAAAAAGTAACCAAACAGGCTCGTGCCATGGTTACTATTTACGGACTGAACGATAAGATTGGAAACTTAACCTATTACGATTCTAGTGGTCAGTCTGATTACAATTTCAGTAAGCCATACAGTGAAAAAACTGCTGAAATGATCGATAAAGAAATTTCAGAGATTATTGAAGAACAGTACCAAAGAGCTATTAAGATCCTTCAAGATAACAAGGATAAACTTACCGAATTGGCAACTGAATTACTGGAGAAAGAAGTGATTTTTAAAGAGAGCTTAGAGCGCATATTTGGGAAACGTCCTTTTGAAAAGGCCCCTGAAGTACCTTTAATCACAAAGAAATCTGATGAAGAATTGGGTGGTGAAGCTGCTGAAATAGCTGCTACCTAACCATCAAGTAAGCATTATTTATTTTGTTTTACCTTAGATTGTAGAACTTATCTTAGTTTTTATATCTTTGGTAAAACAGCAGAAAATTCCTCAAATCAAGCTTAAATGAGTCTATTCAAAAGACTTTTAGGAAATAAGGCAAGTTCCGAACAGAAACTAAAAGATTCGGAGCATAGTAAATATTTCCCTGAAGAAAAATTACCTATAGACGAAAAATTCACCTACAACTTTAATAAGAATGGAGGAAAATTCCTCTATTGCGAAGATTGGGATGAAATAGAGCAAGCCTTTGATAACATCCTACTTGAAAACGATTGGTATGAAAGTGAGGTATTTTGTTTAGAAGATGACCTCATTAAAAAATTTGATGGATACAACCTCAATTTTATAAAAAAAGAACACGCTAAATTCTTGTTCTGTAAATGTGAATCCCTTGTTTCAAACAATGGAGCAATTTTATTAAGTTCCAATCAAATTAAAGAAAAAAAGCTTCAAGAACTACCTTCCAATATTGTGGTTTTTGCCACTACGAGTCAGTTGGTTGAAAACATCAGTGAAGGACTTCGTATTATTAAAAATAGAAGTAAGAGTTTCATTCCAAGCAATATTACCACCATTCAAGATTTTGAATGCGAAAAAGAAAAAGACTTTATGAGTTATGGAAGCAGCACTAAAAATCTGTACCTGCTTCTACTTGAAGACCTTTAATCCACACGCTCAATACTTTAGCGGTGATGGTATTCCCGTTTAAAAATATCCTTGCTTACGATTCATAGGTGTATTAAAAAAATCCTATTTTAGTCGAATGAAAGAACTACTTGTTCGCGGGATTTCGGGGTTATTATACATAACCATTATTATATTCTCCATGTTCGCCTCCCGGGAATGGTTTCTTGTATTATTTTTCGTTTTAGGTATTTTAACGGTAAACGAATTCCAGAAACTAGTGCGACTTCGCAGCTATGTTTCCTTCATAATTTTTGGTGTCTTGCTCTATATGTTGAGTTATAAATTACTGGACATCAACGCCATCTACCTCTACGCATTCATTGCCATTTTCATAAATCTGTTCCTATTGAAAGACCTCATGGTTACTAGTGGAATCCCGATGTTTCATAAAAAAAAATACATTACACTTATCTTTTATCTTATTGCAGGCTTTGTGTTTTTAGGATTAATCCCATTTCGAAACGGGTTCTTTTATCCGAATATTATTGTAGGTGTATTTATCTTGATATGGGTAAATGATAGTTTTGCTTATTTAATTGGAAAAAATTTTGGCCGCCATAAGCTTTTAGAACGTATTTCTCCTAAAAAAACAATTGAAGGCTTTTTGGGCGGATTTATGGGGAGCATTATTGCGAGTTTCATTATCTTTAAATACCTGAATTCAATGTCTTTGGGGATTTGGATTACCTTGGCAATTTTTGTCTCGGTACTAGGTACCATTGGTGATTTAATTCAGTCGAAATTTAAAAGACAAGCCGGTGTAAAGGACAGTGGTTTCCTTATGCCGGGTCATGGGGGAATTTATGATCGTTTGGATAGCGTGCTCTACGTGAGTCCATTTATTTATGCATTGTTAGAAATTATGGATGTTTATGTTTCATAAAGAAGGATATAAAATTATCGTACTTACGTTTATCTTGGTATCCGCCATTGTTTTGGCGACTAATGCATTCATTGAGCTAAATTGGTTGCGGTTTTTAATCTTTGCTGCCGCCCTTATTTTTTTATTCCTAATCTTACAATTTTTCAGGAATCCAAAACGACCCCATGCGCTGAATAATGAAAACGTTTTATCACCTGTGGATGGAAAAGTGGTTGTTATTGAAGAAGTTTTCGAAAAAGAATATTTCAATGATAAGCGACTTCAAATTTCTGTATTCATGTCCCCCTTGAATGTTCATGTCACCCGTTATCCGGTAGGTGGAAATATCGTTTACAGTAAATACCACCCGGGAAAATATTTAGTAGCGTGGCATCCGAAGGCCAGTGAAGAAAACGAACGCACTACTGTAGTGGTAAATAATTCAAATTTTGGTGATGTACTCCATCGCCAAATTGCCGGAGCCTTGGCGAAACGAATTGTAAATTATGCAAAAACCGACACCACTGTAGAACAAGCTGCAGAAAGCGGTTTTATAAAATTTGGCTCGCGAGTGGATGTCTATTTACCATTAGATGCCAAGGTAAAAGTGAAATTAAACGATAAAGTTACCGGAGGAATCTCGGTTTTAGCCGCCACCAAATGACATCCGAAGAACTCGACATAACGTTCCGAAATACTGTAAACATGATTAATAATCATGTCGAACCTTTTCCTGCCGATGTGTTATTGAAATTATACGCCTACTATAAGATCGCTACAAACGATCAAAGCTCACCGAAAAGCAGCAATCCGCTAATAAGTGCATTTAAAACCAACGCATTGTTTCAATCGCGTGATATTTCTGAAGATGATGCGAAACGACTGTATATAGAAACAGCCAACCAATACTTTTTATATCGCAAATAAAGGATAGCGTAGTAGTGATTCGTTTTTCATTTCCATTTTTTAAAGGTTTAATCCAATATGAATTTATCACCCAATAAAACATCTACAAATTCTCTCATTCTTAAAAGAAGAATGAAAGATATGGTATTTATATCGCTGGGGGTTATCATGGCAAGCATAGGTCTTAAAGGATTTTTGCTCCCAAATCATTTTCTGGATGGTGGCGCTATGGGAGTATCTCTCTTGCTTCAAATCCAACTTGGCTGGGATCTTTCCATTTTAATTGTATTGGTTAATATTCCTTTCATTGTTCTTGGGAAGAAACAGGTCTCAATGTCATTTGCAGTGAAAAGTAGCATTGCCATATTTGCATTAGCTTTATTAGTGCATTTTATACAGATTCCTGTAATCACTGCCGACAATCTGCTTATTGCGGTGTTTGGTGGATTTTTCTTGGGTGCTGGTATTGGATTATCAATTCGTGGAGGCTCTGTAATAGACGGAACAGAAGTCTTGGCTATATGGGTTAGTCGAAGATCTAGTTTGACTGTAGGAGACTTTATTGCGCTCTTTAACATTGTCCTTTTTGGCTTTGCTGCGCTGGTTGTGAGCATCGAAACTGCCATGTATTCGATGCTTACCTATTTGGCTGCATCAAAAACCATCGACTTTATCCTAAATGGAATAGAAGAATATATTGGTATTATGACCGTTTCTGATTTCTCGTTAGATATTCAACAAACAATCACTCAAAAATTAGGAAGAGGTGTAACCGTGTTCAGATCGGACGGAGGCTTCGGAAAAAAAGGTGAAACACAGTCTGATCGAAAAATTATTTTTTGCGTGGTTACTCGACTTGAAGTAACGAAAGTAATTTTAGAAATTGAAAAAATAGACCCGGACGCTTTTGTTATTCAATATCCTATTCGCGATACCAAAGGTGGGATGATAAAAAAACGTCCTTTGCATTAATCCGCCAAAAACAGATTCTTTAATAAATATCCAATTTTAGATGAAGCCTTTCAAACTCGACTTTAAAGTTTCGATCTTCGCTAATGCATCTGCTTCTTTTTGACGTTCCATCGCAACCACCTGTTCAGGTGCATTGTTCACAAACCGTTCGTTCTTTAGTTTTCCTTGAACACTTCGCAAAAATCCTTCGGTATATTTTAATTCTTCTTTCAAAGTTTCAATCTCTGCTTCGACATCAATAGCACCGCCAACAGGAATAAAATATTCGTTACTCTTCACCCTAAAAGTTAAGGCGCCTTCCAATTTTTCTTCAGCGTAAGTAATCTTCGAAATATTTCCGAGTTTGGCAATTACAGCATCGAATTGAACAGAAGCCTGATCGTGATTTACCACCGTAAGTTCAATGGTATCTTTGAACGAAATGTTCTTTTCTTTTCGAATGTTCCTTATTCCCGAGATCACCTCAGCGGCAAAATCGAAATTGCGAATAATTTCTCCATTATAATCGCTTAACTCCGGCCATTTAGAAATAATTAATGCCTCATCCGAATTTCGGACGCTGATATGTTGCCAAATTTCTTCAGAAATAAATGGAACAAATGGATGTAATATTTTTAGGTTATTTTCTAAAATAGCGATCACCTTTTTGTAGGTTGAACGAGCCATGGGTTGTCCATAAGCCGGCTTCACCATTTCTAGAAACCATGAACAGAAATCGTCCCAAACCAACTTATACGTTGCCATCAATGCATCACTCATTCGGTATTTTGAAAAATGATCTTCAATTTCAACTAATGTTTGCTGAAATTTATTTTGATACCATGCTACAGCAATACTTGCACTTTCCGTTTCTTCAACTGAATCGGAAAGCTCCCAGCCATCAATAAGGCGATAAGCATTCCATATCTTATTAACAAAGCCACTCCCCTGCTTACAAAGATCTTCATCAAACATAAGATCGTTTCCGGCCGGAGAACTTAGCAACATCCCCACGCGAACGCCATCGGCGCCGTAAGTCTCCATCAATTCGATGGGGTCGGGAGAGTTTCCTAGAGATTTACTCATCTTACGACGTTGCTTATCACGAACTATACCTGTGAGATAAACATTATTGAAAGGTCGCTCGTTGCGGTATTCATAACCAGCAATAATCATACGCGCCACCCAAAAAAATAGAATTTCAGGGGCCGTTACAAGATCGTTGGTTGGATAGTAATAATTAATTTCTTCGTTATCAGGCTCTAAAATTCCATTAAAGACACTTATCGGCCACAGCCAAGACGAAAACCAAGTATCCAGGGCATCCGGGTCTTGAGTAAGGTCGGTAGCCTGTAACTGAGCATTCCCCGATTGAGTTCTGGCCAATACCAAAGCTTCCTCGGCAGTTTCAGCTACAACAAAATCATCTTTCCTGTTCCCATAATAGTAGGCAGGAATTTGTTGCCCCCACCAAAGTTGTCTACTAATGTTCCAATCTCGAACATTCTCCATCCAGTGGCGGTATGTATTTACGAACTTTTCAGGAACTAGTTGCACATCTTTTTCTAGAACAGCATCTAGCGCCGGTTGTGCTAATTCCTTCATCTTTAAAAACCATTGATCGCTTAACTTGGGCTCGATAACAGCCCCGGTTCGCTCACTGGTTCCCACTTTGTGAATATGTTGTTCAATCTTAACCACTACTCCTAAGGACTCTAATTCCTTGACAATTTGTTTTCGAACGTCAAACCGGTCCTTCCCTTCATAATGCAATCCAAATTGGTTTAAAGTTGCATCATCATTAAAAATATCGACAACTTCAAGTCCGTGGGTATCTCCCAACATTTTATCATTTTCATCATGGGCCGGTGTTACCTTTAAACAACCCGTACCAAAATCCATGGCAACATATTCATCCTGAATTACAGGTATCACACGATTGCATATAGGCACAATAATCTTCTTCCCTTTCAAATGATGGTATCGCTCATCGTTTGGGTTCACACAAACAGCGGTATCCCCTAAGATGGTTTCCGGGCGTGTTGTGGCTATGGTCAAAAAGTCATCACTTCCTTCTACCCGATAGCGCAAATAATATAAATTTCCTTGTTTTTCTTCATAGATTACCTCTTCATCACTCAAGGTAGTTTTTGCTTGGGGATCCCAATTAACCATGCGATAGCCTCGGTAAATATTTCCTTTGCGGTATAAATCGACAAATACTTTAATCACAGAAGCAGACATGTCTTCGTCCATGGTAAACTTAGTTCGTTCCCAATCACAGGAGGCTCCGAGCTTCTTTAATTGTTCTAAAATTATGCCCCCATGCTTATGCGTCCAATCCCAAGCATGTTCCAAAAATTCATCCCGAGAGAGGTCGAATTTTTTTATTCCTTCTTCCCTTAATTTAGCAACTACTTTGGCTTCTGTAGCGATAGAAGCATGATCCGTTCCCGGCACCCAACATGCATTAAAACCCTTTAATCGTGCCCTGCGAATCAAGACATCTTGTATGGTGTTATTTAACATATGTCCCATGTGCAAGACGCCTGTCACATTTGGAGGAGGAATTACAATGGTATAAGGAGTTCTCTCATCTACTTCACTATGAAAGTAATTGTGTTCCATCCAGTAGCTATACCACTTGTCTTCAACCGATTTTGCGTGATATTTTGCCTCTAAAGCCATTTTTGGTCTGATTTTTGAAATGTAGTTTGCAAAAGTAGGTATAAGTTAAAGATTATAAAAGTGTAATACATATTTTGCACGTTGAACAAAAGTTACCTACTTTAGTGCCATTAAAACAACAATCCCATGAAAAAAATCTTATTAGTAGCAGTAGTTGCATTGGTTAGTTTTGCCGCTCAAGCTCAAGCAAAAATTGAGTTTAAATCTGAAACCATAGATTATGGTCAAATCGCAAAAGGTAGTGATGGACTTCGAGTGTTTGAATTTACAAACACCGGAAACGAGCCTTTAATTATTTCAGATGTCAAATCCAGTTGTGGCTGTACGGTTCCTGAAAAACCGAAAGATGCTATTGCCCCTGGTAAAACAGGAGAAATTAAGGTGAAGTACGATACTAAACGCGTAGGTCCCATAAGAAAAACCGTTACTGTATATTCGAATGCTAGTGACCCAATCAAAGCCCTTAAAATAAAGGGTGAGGTATCTGAAAACAAGAGTGTTTTAGAAAACTAGAATACAAACGCATGAATAGAAAGCCCTTCTCCGTAAGGGCTTTTTTTATAGCATTTCTTTAAGGACAAATTTCCTTTTAACTACTTTTCCTTCGCGTTGAATTTCCATGGATATTTTCCTATTCGCCTTTGAAGAGAATAATTCCGTGATTTCATAAAGTTTGTATTTATAGGCAGGTTTGCCATTAATACTTAGTACTTCATCGCCTTGTTCAATGCCCGCCAAGGCTGCAGGAGAACCCTCCCTTAGTTCTGCAACCACATAACGAGGAGCAAGAAAAAAATTCAAAATAGGATTCACTCTAATTTGAATGGCATCTGAAGCAGTATTCTCATTAGGCACAAGGCTAAAGGAATTATTAGAATCTGCAAAACTATTCACAGTCACGGCACCATCATGTTCTATGACCAATCCCGACATATTGTAATAAAAAGAATCCTTGTAATAACGACTTTTGGTCAATGTGATTCGCTTAGAGGGATAATCGGTAATCACGGTAAATCGTTTTAGAACCTCTCCTCCAAGACTGCCGTCACGTTGGTCGTACATAACAATTTTTTCGGTGGCTTCTGGTTCGGGGAACGACACGTTAACACGCTTAAAAGAAAAGTTTCCCAATTTTAATAAATTCAACTTTGACCGTTTCCCATAGATCCCACCACTAATTCCAAATCCGAGAAAATCGTCAAAATAATTCTTCGAAATACTGTCTATTATTTTAGTTTCATCGAAGAGCCACAGGGCGTCACTCGAACCCGAATCGATAAGCAGTGTCACTTCTCTTTTTAAGGTTTGATGTTCAATCTGTAAGTCGATATAAGGTTTTTCATCCTTTAAAGTGAGCGGAAATGATTCACACTTTTTGCAGTTTTTATACTCGTATTGGTCAGGATCGTAGAAAACCAAGGATTCTTTACTATAATTGGTTTTCACTATAAAATCTTTAAAAAATTCATAGCCTAACACCCCATGAATTGGCACACCCATTCTTGGTGAAAAATTAATGGACTCGTCAAAGATTACAAAAAGTGTATGATTTCGGTCCACAGCATCGCCCACTTGCACCCTATTATTGACACTTTTAAGCGCATCAATCGTGCTACCGCTTCCCAATCCTCTAATCTTAATGGGAGTTACATTTTTGATTTCCAATGAATCAATTTCGGACAAACTAAACAATAGGGAATGCTTAGCTCCTGTATCCAAAATGAAGTTTAATTCTTTGCCATTTACAGCAACCGGAATGACAACGAGGTTGTTTAATAATTGAAACGAAATCCTGTCCTTGTTTTTATATTTTGGCAATCGAAAATTACTTTGCGCAAAAGCACAGGAAAGGCTTAGCATCAACAACAAACCACCAAGGGCCAGTATGGTTTTAATATTCGGGGGATTCATTCGTTAAAAGATATAAAAAAAGAGACAATAAGAGTTTCAATTTTCTCGATTTTAAGATTTATTTCAGAACTTTGCACTCTAATTTTATATATCCATGCCAGCAGTATCTTCTAAAGGGCTACAAATGCCAGAATCTCCTATTCGAAAACTGGTTCCCTATGCCGAAAAAGCCTATAAACTCAAAAAGACTGTTTACCACTTAAATATTGGCCAACCTGATATTAAAACTCCTAAAATCGCTATGGATGCGGTTACTTTGCACTCGCTAGATGTTCTGGCATATACGCGTTCGGAGGGGTCTGAAGATTACCGAAAGAAAATTGCTAATTACTACAAGACTAAGGAAATTATGGTGGAGGCAGAGGACATTATCGTTACCACCGGTGGAAGTGAAGCATTACTCTTTGCCATGGGTACCATTTGCGATGTTGGGGATGAAATTATTATCCCGGAGCCCTTTTATGCAAATTACAACGGTTTTGCAACGGCATCCGGAGTTTCAATCGTCCCGGTGATCTCTAAAATTGAAAATAATTTTGCCCTACCTCCTATTTCAGAATTTGAAAAACTAATTACCGATAAGACCAAGGCAATTCTTATTTGTAATCCAGGAAATCCGACGGGATACCTATATTCTAAAGAAGAAATACAAACCTTGGTAAAGATTGTGAAAAAACACAATTTATTCCTTGTGGCCGATGAAGTCTATCGAGAATTTACCTATGATGGCATGGAACATTATTCGATCCTTCAGGAACCGGATATGGACGATTATGGCATACTTATCGATTCTGTTTCCAAACGGTACAGTATGTGTGGTGCTCGCATCGGTTGTCTCGTTTCAAAAAATAAACAAGTTATAGCTACGGCCTTAAAATTTGCACAAGCGCGATTGAGTCCGCCAACATTTGCACAAATCGCAAGTGAGGCTGCATTGCAAACTCCGCAAAGTTATTTTGACGAAGTAATCACAGAATACAAAGAACGACGTGATATTTTGGTTTCTGAATTGAAAAAAATTCCAGGAGTTAAAGTGGGAGAGCCTAAAGGAGCTTTTTATTGCATCGTTGAACTTCCGGTAAAAAACAGTGACAATTTTGCTCAGTGGTTGCTTGAAACATTTGACCTTAACGGAGAAACGGTTATGGTAGCGCCTGCTGCAGGATTTTATTCTTCTCCCGGTGTTGGATTGAACCAGGTACGAATAGCGTATGTTTTAAATAAAGAAAGCTTAATAAAGGCTGTTGAAATTTTAAAAGCAGCTTTAGAAGAGTATAAAGATTAATGCTTCGGGAAGAACATAAATCACTTAAAAACTATAATACCTTTGGTATCGATATCAAGGCGAAATGTTTTTCGTCCGTCCAATCCATTGAAGAATTAAAAACAATTCTTTCCTCCCATAAAAACGAACCCCTATTTATCTTGGGAGGCGGAAGTAATATGCTCCTTACCAAGGATATTGACGAACACGTACTTCATATAAATTTAAAGGGAGTTCATGTGGTTTTTGAAAATAATGACGAGGTCATTGTGGAAGCCCATGCGGGAGAAAACTGGCATGACTTTGTGATTTATTGTTTGCATCACGATTTTGGTGGTGTTGAAAATTTGTCGTTAATCCCTGGAAATGTAGGCACGGCCCCCATCCAAAATATTGGAGCCTACGGTGTAGAATTAAAGGACGTTTTTGATAGTTGTGAAGCCGTTGAAATAGACACCTTAGAAACGAAACGTTTTGGATTGGATGAATGTAAATTTGGATATCGAGATTCAATATTCAAAAACGAAGCGAAAGGAAGATACATCATCACATCGGTTCGGTTCAGACTTACTAAAAACAAGCATCTGCTGCGCACTTCCTACGGTTCCATACAAGACGAATTGGAGGCGCAAGGTATTATTCAGCCAACCATAAAAGATATTTCAGACGCCGTAATTGCCATACGAAAATCAAAATTACCGGATCCAAAAGTTCTTGGAAATAGCGGAAGTTTCTTTAAAAATCCGGTAGTTACATTAGACACCTTCAACGCATTCCGCCTAAAATACCCTGAAGCTCCCTATTATGAAGTTTCAGCCATGCAATATAAAATCCCGGCGGGATGGCTCATTGAAAAGTCGGGATGGAAAGGACGCCGAATTGGGGATGCAGGAGTCCATGAAAAGCAAGCGTTGGTACTCGTGAATTATGGAAACGCCACCGGCTCCGAACTCTGGAAACTCGCACTCAACATTCAGAAAGATGTAAAAGACAAATTCGGAATTTACATTGAGCCCGAAGTGAATGTCTTTTAATTTAGGTTTAAAACCTGATTGATTATATTCAAGCTTCCATTATTAGCCAAGATATCACTTTCCACAATGCTCGCCTCTGTGCCTTGTGCGTCGCGAATAATTAAATTCCCATCTTTACTATAAATAGACAAGGTAGCACCTCCTAAAGTTGTCTTCTGAATAGTATCGTTTGATTGTAACTGAGCTGAAAGCTCATTCATACTCAAGGTTTCAGGAATAATATGGTTTTGAAGCAAGGCTTTCAAAATTGGAAGTTTTTCTTGATTGAAAAGTGGTCTTAAACGTTCTCTTCCAACATTATCAAAAGCTGCAGTGGACGGTGCAAACACTGTATAGGAAACTCCTTCCTCTTTCAAAGCATCGGTAAGTTGCGCACTTACTAAAGAACTCGAGAACGTTTTCAATTCGCCATTTGAAATAATTTTATTCAATAAACTCTTAAGTACTTGTTCATTTTTTTGTTTCAGCTCTAATTTCTCTATTGAATCTAATACAACAGAATTTTCAGTTCCTTCAGAACTAGTTTCATTTTTACAAGAATAAATAGACAGAACTAGGATAAGAGCGATGCTAAAGCGTGTAATTAATTTCATTATTTCGTTTTGTTAAGTGGACGCCAAAATTAATTAAAATCTTACCAATTCTGTAAGAAAGATTGTAATTTTGCAATTCAAATAAACGTTATGGGAGTTTTAGTCATTACATTAATACTTTTATTATTAGCAGTCGCCGGGATTGCCATAAAACTCTGGGCAAAAAAAGATGGAAAATTTGCTGGCACCTGCGCCAGTCAAAGTCCGTTTTTAAATAAAGACGGAGAAGCTTGTGGATTTTGCGGAAAGACTCCGGATCAATTCAGCAGCTGTAACGAAAATCAAAAAAACTAAAATTTGTAGCCTATGCTGCTACTGGTATTTTTTGCTGCGGTAGTTCTTACCAACGTTTTATTTTTTATCCGATTCTCCAAATTTTCATTGACTCCATCCACGCCCGATGAAAATATTCCGGATTACCCCGTTTCTGTTATTGTTTGCGCAAAAAATGAAGCCGAAAACCTTCGAAACAATGTTCCGCTGCTTTTGGCTCAAGATCATTCCAACTTTGAGGTAATCCTCATCAACGATGCTTCCAAAGATGACACTCAAGATGTAATTAATGAATTTGTTGAGTCGGATTCACGCGTGAAAGCAGTGGAAATTCAAAATAATGAAGCCTTTTGGAGCAACAAAAAATACTCGCTTACCTTAGGAATTAAGAAAGCAAAGCATCAACGACTTCTTTTCACCGATGCCGATTGTCAGCCTGCTTCAAACCAGTGGATAAGGCTAATGACCAGCCCTTTTACGGAAGAAAAACAATTGGTACTTGGGTATGGAGCTTATTCAAAACACAAAGGCTTATTGAATCAATTGATTCGTTTTGAAACGGTATTGACCGCCATACAATATTTTTCGCACGCCTTATCGGGAATGCCCTATATGGGAGTTGGGAGAAATTTGGCCTATACCTCCAAATTATTTTACGACAATCGCGGTTTTATGTCGCATATGAATATTAAATCGGGAGACGACGACTTGTTCGTAAATGAAGTGGCAACCCAGGAAAATACTTGCCTGGTTTTTCAAAAAGATGCTTTTACCTTTTCAGCACCCAAAACATCGTGGAAGAAGTGGATTCATCAAAAAAGGCGACATATTACCACGGCTGCTCACTACCAACCTAAACACAAAACCATATTAGGACTGTTTTATGTAAGCAACCTTTTGTTTTGGGTATTAGCCCCATTGTGTTTTATTTTCATCGATTGGAAAATTCCACTAGCGCTGGTGGCATTTCGATTTACCCTATTCTATATGTTTGTGGGGAAAGGGTTTAAACTCTTGGAAGAAAAAGAAATGGTTCCCTTCCTCCCTTTTTATGAATTGCTATTAATATTAACACAATTAACTATCTTTATTTCTAATTCAATTTCAAAACCAAAACGTTGGAAATAAACGACGCAGAAATCGCCCTACAAATTCAACGTGCCAAGGAAGGCAAGCAAAATGCCTTTAACTTTCTATTAAACTATTTCTGGAATCAAGTATTCGGTTTTCAATTAAAACGCATTAACAACGAACACGATGCGGAAGACATAACCATCGAAACCTTTGCGAAAGCCTTTGATAAGATTGACACTTTTGATGAAAAATATGCCTTTGGCACATGGCTAATTACCATATCCAAAAACATTCATATCGATAAAACCCGGAAGAAGAACGCTTCAATTTATGCGCAAACCACCGATGCGAGTGAGGCACATGTGCAAAAAATTGCGGACCAAAGCCCTTCTCAAGAAGACTTGCTTATCACCGAACAAAATTTAGCAGAACTTCTCCGATTTATTAAACAACTCAAGCCTCACTATCAGGAAATTATCAACCTGAGGTATTTTCAGGAACTCAGTTACAACGAAATTTCTGATCAATTGCAAGAACCCCTAAGCAATGTGAAGGTTCGATTGTTAAGAGCAAAAAAGTTATTGGCAGAGATCATTACTGAAAATCATTCCCATTGACGCAGTTTTTAAAAAAATTCGGCCCGGGCTTCCTATTTGCAGGTGCCGCTATTGGGGTTTCCCATTTGGTACAGTCAACGCGCGCAGGTGCCGACTTTGGTTTTGGCCTAGTGTGGGCGCTTTTGCTTATCAATATCATCAAATATCCATTCTTCCAATTTGGCCCACGCTATGCCAGCGCTACCGGTGAGAATTTACTTCAAGGCTATGCCAAGTTAGGCAAGTGGGTGCTTTTCGCCTATTTTGCCCTAAGTTTAGCCACGATGTTTACCATTCAAACGGCTGTTACTATAGTTACCGCCGGAATCGCTTCATCCCTATTCGAGAATGGGACCATGGTCTTTTGGACCACTACCATCACTTCTGCCTGCTTTTTAATATTGATGTTGGGGAAATACAAATTCCTTGATTCTTTAATGAAATACATTGTACTTATTCTAACGTTAAGTACCATTGTTGCAGTTTTCCTAGCATTGAACAACCATCATGAAGCTATTTCATTGCAACAGACGCTGCCTAACGATACCCTGGGCATTGCATTTCTTATTGCCTTTATGGGGTGGATGCCGGCACCCCTGGACATTACTATTTGGCAATCCATTTGGACCGTTGAAAAGAAAAAATTAAATCCTTCGATGACGACCAAGCAATATTTTTTCGATTTTAATGTGGGATTTGTGATGACCATTATTTTAGGCCTCGGATTCATTGCGTTGGGAGCCCTCGTGATGTTTGGATCGGGGCAATCGTTTTCTGCAAATGGAACGCAATTTGCCAACCAGCTTATTTCCATGTACACCTCTAGTTTAGGGGATTGGGCCAAGATTATTATCGGTGTAGCGGCACTAACCACAATGTTCAGTACGACCTTGACCACCTTAGATGCTTCCCCTCGTGTAATGCATATCTCTAGTGAATTAATTTCAGGGAAATCTTTCAAAAAAGGCTATCTTTTTTGGTTGGTGATTTTAATGACAGGAACCCTTGCCATCTTTTTCTTCTTTGTTTCTGAAATGGCGCTCCTTATTCAAATCGCAACGGTATTATCCTTTTTAACAGCACCATTCTATGCAATACTAAGTTACTGGTTACTCACAAGCAAGTACACTCCGAAGCAATATCAACCTTCTAAGTTTATGAAAACATATAGTGTTATTGGCATTATTGTTCTTATTGGCTTTAGCCTTTGGTATCTATTTTCATAGGGTAGCACATCCCCATATTTGTAGTTGTCCTTTATTTGAAATCTCATTAAAATTGTATCTTTGTCCCTGTTTATGGAAACACAAATCAACGACATCCAAAAACCTGCCCCGAAACCCAAATGGTTGCGTGTAAAACTTCCTACCGGAAAGAAATACACCGAATTGAGAGGCCTGGTTGACAAATACAATCTTCATACTATTTGCACCTCCGGAAGTTGCCCCAATATGGGAGAATGTTGGACCGAAGGAACTGCCACCTTTATGATCTTGGGAAATACCTGTACCCGGTCTTGCGGATTTTGTGGTGTAAAAACCGGCCGACCAGAAACGGTTGACTGGGATGAACCTGAGAAAGTAGCGCGTTCCATAAAAATTATGGACATTAAACATGCTGTAATCACTTCAGTGGATCGCGACGATTTAAAAGATATGGGATCCATCTTGTGGGCGGAAACGGTAAAGGCAATTCGAAGAATGAACCCCGAGACCACCTTAGAAACCTTAATTCCCGATTTTCAGGGAATCACAAAACATATCGATCGGATTATTGAAGTGGCTCCGGAAGTAGTTTCTCATAACATGGAAACCGTAAAACGACTTACAAGAGAAGTTCGGATTCAGGCAAAATACGAACGTAGCTTAGAAGTACTTCGTTATTTAAAGTCCCAAGGGATTAACCGAACCAAAAGCGGAATTATGCTTGGATTGGGAGAAACAGAAGATGAGGTGCTTCAAACCATGGAAGACCTCCGCAATGTGGGTCTTGATATCGTAACGATCGGGCAATATCTACAACCTTCAAAAAGACATTTGAGCGTCAAAGAGTTTATTACTCCCGAACAATTTAAGAAATACGAACAAATAGGGTTGGAAATGGGCTTCCGTCATGTGGAGAGTGGTGCGTTGGTTCGTTCTTCATACAAAGCGCAAAAGCACATTACCTAGGACATGGGAACAACTGTAAAAGTGGGGATTAATGGCTTCGGAAGAATTGGCCGGACCCTGTTTCGTTTACTTTTGAACCATCCTTCTATCGAAGTAATCGCTATAAATGATGTAGCCAACATCGTTACCATGGCTCATTTACTAAAATACGATAGCATTCACGGTAAATTAAACGCTGCTATTTCGCACACCGATACCTCACTTGAAATAAACAATCGCTCCATTCGATATACTTCAGAACCAGATTTAAATCAATTGGACTGGGCGCAGGTGGATATCGTGGTAGAAGCTACCGGTAAATTCAAAACCTTAGAACAACTTCAAAAGCACATTGCCGCCGGGGCTAAAAAAGTAATTCTCTCCGTTCCTCCTGAAGATGATTCAATAAAAACGATTGTTATTGGCGTTAACGATGAAGTTTTAACAAGCGATGATGTAATTGTATCGAATGCTTCATGTACAACAAACAACACCGCACCTATGTTAAAAGTGATCAACGATTTGTGCGGAATAGAACAAGCTTACATAACCACTGTACACTCTTACACCACCGACCAAAGTTTACACGACCAGCCGCATCGCGATCTTCGAAGAGCTAGAGCAGCCGGTCAATCCATTGTTCCCACAACAACGGGCGCCGCAAAAGCACTGACAAAAATTTTTCCCGATTTAGCCGATGTGATTGGTGGCTGTGGAATTAGAGTTCCTGTCCCAAATGGATCCCTTAGTGATATTACCTTTAATGTTAAAAGACAAACTTCCATTGAAGAAGTCAATCAGGCTTTTTTAAATGCTTCAAATACTTATTTAAAAGGAGTTTTAGAATATACCTCCGATCCAATTGTTTCTATCGATATTGTCGGAAATTCTGCCTCTTGTGTCTTTGATTCTGGCATGACTTCCGTAATTGGAACCATGGTAAAGATCATAGGATGGTATGATAATGAAACCGGATATTCCTCAAGAATTGTAGATTTAATCTTACAGATATCGAGGAAATGACTATATTTATCGGCGAAGTACGTAAAAATTAATGAATTACACTTCAATGAAATATAAGCTGATACCCCCGCTCCTGCTATTTATTTTCATGAGTACGTTTGCTTTTTCACAAAGTGGAGGGGATACTCTTGTCTTAATTAAACAATTGCATTTAGAGGGGCGAGAAAGCGTAAAAACGCAGCATTATGAAGATGCCATGGTGAGTTTAACCAAAGCTTATAAACTTGCAAACTCCCCCACCTTTACTGCCGAACGATTAGAGATTCATTTTAGTCTGGCACAGCTTAATTACTACTTACAGAACTACGAAAAAGCAGGCAAAGAGGTTCGTGACATTCTGAATAAACTAAAAAATACCAACCAACTTCGGGAAATTGCTGAGGCGAACACATTATTAGGCCTTATTTACACGCAATTAGGAAAAAATGAAGAAGCAGAAATTATCTTGCGTAAAGCCGATAATTATTTCAGCAGTCAAAATGATGAAAGAAACCGTGCAAATGTCCTGCTAGGGTTTGGAATTCTAGAGTTTAAAAAGGAAAATTATAAAACCGCAATCAATTATTTCGACGCGGCGATCCCATCCTTTAAGGAATCAAATTCCTATTACCAAGAGGCATTGGCCTATCTCAATAGAGCTGAATCCTTAATAAAGATAAACCCGAGTGAAATACGGAACAGCCTGGATAAGGCAGAAACTAATCTCGCTAAAGCTACTTCCTTAGCAAAGGCCCATCACTTAACAAAATTAGAGATAGAGACCTATCGCTTGTCCTCATATATCGCCCTTCGAAAAAACGACTATGGTCTGGCTGAAAAGAATATGGCGACCTTTGAGCGCAAAAGTGATTCGATCTACCAAGTATACTTGAAAGCAATTTCCGCAGGAATTAATACCGAAAGTGATGTTGGGAACCTGAACGAAATTATTGATAAACAACAAAGTGATCTAGACAAGCAGCAAAAGTCGATTAACTTTGGTAAAATGACAACGGGGCTGAGTATCGCTCTGATTGTGATTTTATCGCTATTAACCTTATCGCTTTATAAGAACAACAACCTTCGTGCAAAAGCCAACGAATTGTTGCAGGATAAAAACAACGAATTACAATTAGCCAAGGAAAAGGCCGAAAAGGCTTCATTGGCAAAAGCACAGTTCTTGTCGACCATTACCCACGAATTACGAACACCTTTGTACGCTGTAACCGGACTTACACATTTATTGCTGGAAGAAAATCCAAAGCCCGATCAAAAGGAACACTTGAATTCTCTTAAATTCTCGGGGGAATACCTGCTTTCACTTATTAATAACATTCTCGACTTGAATAAGTTGGAAGCAAATAAAGTAGAGGTAGAAAAAACAACCTTTCAACTTAAGAAACGCCTTAACGATGTGCTGATTGCCTTAAAAAAATCGGCAGACGATCGTAAGAATCAACTGTTGTTTGAATTTGATGAAACCATTCCGGATAAGTTAGTTGGCGACCCTTTGAAACTGTCGCAAGTGCTTATCAATCTTATTGGAAATTCACTAAAATTTACTCAAAATGGCACGGTAACCGTTCGCGTTAAGAAAATTAAAGAAGAAAATAATAAGGCCTTGCTTCACTTCGAAATTGAAGATAACGGAGTGGGGATTTCCAAAAAGAAGCAAAAAAGTATTTTCGAATCCTTTTCACAAGCATCATTGCAAATTAATCGAAAGTTTGGTGGTACGGGACTTGGGTTGGCAATCGTGAAAAACTTGCTCGAATTAATGGGAAGTCGCATCCAACTGGAAAGTCAGTTAGGGAAAGGTTCACGCTTTTGGTTCGACATTAATTTTAATATTTCTGAAGAGTTCATCGAAAATACGAGTCAGAAAAACACACTTGTTGCTGTCGACTATGAGGCTCTAGAAAATCGTACAGTACTTGTGGTTGAGGACAACAAGATCAATCAAATGATCACCAAAAAGATTCTAGAGAAGAACAAGATGGTTTGTACGGTGGCCGACAACGGAATGGATGCCATTAAATTGGTGCAAGAAAACGAATTTGATATTGTGTTGATGGACATTCACATGCCGGGAATAAGCGGTGTTGAAGCCACACAAGAGATTCGGAAGTTCAACAAACATCTCCCAATTATTGCCCTCACGGCCGTAACCATTGATGAAAATCTGGACGATTTCTACCGAGCCGGATTTAATGAAATTATTCCAAAGCCCTTCAAAACTGAAGAATTCTTCGAGAAAATATTCCGCACTTTAGAAAGTCGTAAAACAGTGATTGAAAGCTAGAATTTTCGGTAGTATTCCAAGAATCTTTTTAATTCCTGCTGAAAAGCAAATTCCCGATCGTAGAGAAACTCGGTTCGTATAGGAAGATAGTACAGCGCTTTTTTATCCAAACGATAAGACAATCGTTGAAAATCTTTTTCAGTAGTAAGAATTAGATCCTCTTGTTGCAATGTATCGATCTCGTTCGTCGTAAAATGATGATGGTCGGCAAATTTCAGATGATTAAAATTTAAACCCTGCTTCTTCAGAAAGCTAACCAAAGGAACCGGGTTTGCAATCCCAGTTACTAAGGTGAATTTCTTATCATTTAAATAATTCAAGGGAAGTAATTCAGTACTGCCATGAATTTGATCACTATACCCTATGGTGGTAAAATAAATACTCTGATACTCCTTCAGTTTCATTCGAAACTGTACTTCTTGTAATTTGGCATAGGCGACACGTTCAGGGCATTTGGTCACCACAATTAAATCGGCACGCTCGAAGCCTTTATTTGACTCTCTTAGATTTCCTGCAGGCAAAACAAGATCATCCATAAAAAGATCGTCAAAAGGGGTCAATAAAATACTAAAAGCCGGTTTCACTTTTCGATGTTGAAACGCATCGTCCAAAAGTATGAGTTCGGCCGTGGTTTGTAACTTTTGGATACCTTCCACCCTATTGACACAAACCGCCACGGTAATTTCAGGAAACTTGCGTTTAATTTGCAAAGGTTCGTCTCCCACCTCTTCCGTGGTCGACAACTCGGAAACTTCTAAATAACCACTGGTTTTGCGCCTGTACCCACGACTTAAAACCGCTATTTGGTAATCGTCTTTCAAAAAAGAAACCAAATGCTCGATCATAGGAGATTTTCCTGTCCCTCCCACCGATAAATTTCCAACCGAAACCACAGGAATTTTAAATTCAGTACTTTTCTTCCATCCTTGATCGTATGCGAAATTGCGCAAACGCGTGATTCCGTCGTACAAAATAGAAAAAGGATAAAGGATTTTCCTGTAATTCATGACACGAAAGTATACTTTTTTATCTTTACACTAAAATAAGACAAATGACGATTCGAGAGGTAATAAACATCATGGAGGAATGGGCTCCTCGGGAATACGCGGAGGACTTTGACAATACGGGATTGTTAGTGGGAGATCCTCAAACTAAAATAGAGGGGATTCTCGTAACTTTAGATACCCTTGAGGCCGTTGTTGACGAGGCGATCGAACAAAAATGCAACCTCATCGTAAGTTTTCACCCGATCATATTCAAAGGACTAAAAAAACTTACCGGATCCAATTATGTTGAGCGCGTTGTGCTAAAAGCAATTCAACATAACATCGCCATTTACGCTATTCATACCGCTTTGGACAACGCATGGAAAGGCGTGAATTACGCCATTTGTGAAAAACTCAAGCTCAAGAATCGTAAAATCTTGCTTCCCCAGAAAGGAACCATAAAAAAATTAACCACCTTCGTCCCAAGAGCACAGGCCGAAGAACTAAGAGAACATCTCTTCGCAGCCGGTGCAGGAACTATTGGTAATTACAGTCATTGTAGTTTTAATACCGAAGGACTTGGAACGTTTCAAGGTGATGAAAATTCAACACCTGTGGTTGGAACCATTGGAGAAACACACCATGAACCGGAAACAAAAATTGGAGTAACCTTCCCAAAACACCTACAAAATCACATTCTAAAAGAATTAGATTTTCATCATCCTTACGAGGAAGTGGCTTTCGAAATTACCACGCTTGAAAATGAAAATCAGCACATTGGAATGGGGATGGTAGGTTCCTTGGATCAAGCCATTTCAGAAAAATCGTTTTTAAAATTGCTCAAAGAGGCCTTTCAATGTGAAGTGGTTCGACACAGTGCATTCCGAGGAAAAACTATTAAAAAGGTGGCCGTATTAGGTGGAAGCGGAAGTTTTGCAATTAGCGCAGCCAAAGCCGCCGGTGCCGATGCGTTTGTGACGGCCGACTTAAAATACCACGACTTTTTTAGCGCCGAACAAGACCTACTTTTAGCAGATATTGGGCATTATGAAAGTGAGCAATACACAAAAGCGCTAATAGTTGCACACCTTAGCAAAAAAATTAGTAATTTTGCACCCGCCTTGTCGGTAAGCAGGGTCGTTTTATCAAAAGTAAACACCAATCCTATAAGCTATTATTAATTTATGGCAAAGAAAACTGAAATCACAGTAGAAGAGAAGTTAAGAGCGTTGTTCGATTTACAATTAATCGATAGCCGAGTAGATGAAATCCGTAATGTTCGTGGAGAACTCCCTTTGGAAGTTCAAGACTTGGAAGATGAAGTAGCGGGAATGAATACTCGTATGGACAAATTGAACGCCGATCTTGAATCGATTGAAGAAAGCATCAAAGACAAGAAGAACCTTATCGAAGAAGCAAAGGCTTTAATCAAAAAATACACTACGCAACAGGATAAGGTTCGAAATAACCGTGAGTACAATAGTTTGAGCAAGGAAATTGAATATCAAGAACTTGAAATTCAATTGGCTGAAAAGCACATCAAGGAGCACAAAGCACAAATCGAGCAAAAGAAGCAGGTTATAGAAGATACCAAAGCCCGTTTGACAGAACGCGAAACGCACTTGAAACACAAGCAAGGTGAGTTGGATGAGATTTTGGCTGAGACCGAAAAAGAAGAGCAAGCGTTATTGAAAGAGTCTGAGAAATACGAAAAGAATATTGAAGAGCGTCTAGTGAATGCCTACAAACGTATCCGAACCAATGTAAAAAATGGTTTGGCGGTAGTACCGGTAGAGCGTGGGGCATCAGGAGGTTCTTTCTTCACCATTCCACCACAGGTGCAAATGGAAATTGCAGGACGTAAAAAGATCATCACCGACGAGCACAGTGGTCGTATTCTTGTAGATCCGGCTTTGGCAGATGAAGAGCGTGAAAAAATGGAGCAATTATTCTCTAAATTGAAATAATTATTCCCACCATACACAGAAAGCCTTTACCCATGTAAAGGCTTTTTTTATTGTATTTTTGAAAGGATTTTTAGTTAAAACGACTTACTTTTTAAAAGAATTACGATGCAAAGATATTTTTGGATTACCTTATCATTATTGCTGTTAAATCTTCAGGCTTCCTGTCAGTCGAATGAAAAAAACAAACAATCGGAAGCCAAAGCGCAAAAAGAACTTATTCCGGTTCAAGTGAAAAGCCAAAACGGTTACGAACGAGCGTATTTTGCTAGCGGTTGTTTTTGGTGCGTAGAGGCTATATATGAAAGTGTCAAAGGAGTGAAGGAATCGATTTCCGGATATAGCGGCGGCCATACCGAAAATCCCACTTATGAAGCCAGCAATACCGGACTTACAGGCCATGCCGAAGCGGTAGAAATAATCTACGACCCGAAAATTGTTAGCTTCGAAACCTTGGTGGATGTATATTTTGGCTCTCAAAACATTACCCAAGTAAATGGACAAGGACCCGATCGCGGGAGTCAGTACCGAAGTATTATCTTCTATCAGAACAAAGCTCAAAAAGCCATTATTGATGCTAAAATTAAGTCATTAGAAAAGGAATTAGGCAAAGGAAAGGTAGCAGCACAAGTACTTCCCTTTCAAAAATTTTGGAAGGCAGAAGAGTACCATCAGGACTTTGAAAAACTAAACCCGAATCACCCTTA
>JAHEMY010000106.1 GCA_024643425.1 Flavobacteriaceae bacterium | reverse complement strand
ATTGCTGGGTAGCTACGTCGGGAAGGGATAAGCGCTGAAAGCATATAAGCGCGAAACCCACCACAAGATGAGATTTCTTTAAAGGGTCGTGGGAGACTACCACGTTGATAGGCTACAGGTGGAAGTGCGGTAACGTACGCAGCCGAGTAGTACTAATTACCCGTATGCTTATGTACGCGTTCCCTCCTGCTTGCAGGAGGGAGCCAACTCTTTTAGTAAGCAAACAAAAATGGCTATTTTCTATTCCTTTTTCCTTTATGTTAAGATATTTCTTTGGTCAAAGACCAAAGGTTCAAGGTTGATTCAATCAACCATGATCTAAAACTAAGGTGGCTATTGCGTCGGGGCTCACCCCTTACCATTCCGAACAGGGAAGTTAAGCCCGACTGCGCCGATGATACTGCAGCAATGTGGAAAAGTAGGTCGCCGCCTTCTTCTAAGACCCAATCAATAACTTGATTGGGTCTTTTTTTTGATATAAATTAGCCGAACAACAGTTCTATCTCTATGAATTCTAAAAATGAAGAACATTGGAATGTCCTTACCCATAGCTTGGGTATGGTTCTAGCCATTGTAGGACTGATCATTCTGCTCATCTACGATCAAGAAAAATCGTCTTATTCTACCTTAGGCATCGTACTCTATGCAAGCTCTATGTTTTTTCTGTATGCGGCATCTACTTCATACCATGCCGTAAGTCATAAAAAAAAGAAACATAAGCTGCGCAAACTGGATCATATAGGAATTTATCTCCTAATTGCTGGAACGTACACACCTGTCTGTATAATATCCATGATCGACCGAAATGGTTGGCTGTTGTTCAGCATTGTTTGGACGATAGCGATATTGGGTACGATTCTTAAATTATTTTACACCGGTAAATTTAAAAAGCTCTCGCTATTTCTCTACTTAGCAATGGGCTGGTTAATAATCTTTGACATTCAAAATGTCTTGGACGTACATTCTTCGCAAGGTTTATTCTTATTGGCGCTTGGAGGAATTTTTTATTCCCTAGGAGCTATTTTTTATGCAAAAGAAAAAATCCCATACAATCATGCTATTTGGCATGTTTTTGTACTTGCCGGGAGTCTGTCACACTTTTTATTCATCTGGCTAGATGTGATCTAGGCTTTAATAAAGTCTTCATAATCATTCCAAAACGCTTCAAATTTGAGCATGTTTTCTTGAAAAAAATACATCACTTCCTGCCATGTATTTTTATTGTGAATTGAAACTGCCTGTTTTTCAATATAAATACAGGAAATCGATTTTGAATTCTCTAAAATAAATTCTTGTGAAAATTGTAGTTCAGGAATTTCGTCTAAAAGAATCGTTCGGAAGGCTAAAAACTTATCGTAATACTTCATCCTTTTATTGAAATCTTGATCTTCAAAATCTATTGAGACTCTTGCCTTTTCAGTATTAAAAAAGAACTTAAAGGAAACTTCCTTTAATTTAGTATTGTACAATGTCCATTTGTAAGGAAAGGATTTTCCGAAAGATGTCCAAAATTCTTGCCGTATTTGTTTAGATGCCTCTTTACTGAACATTACAAGAAGTAGGCGAGGAGCACCCCGGCGAAGATGGTCAATAATTTAGTTAAATTAAAGCGGTGGTCCTTACTGCTTTCAAACAAGATTGTCGTTGATACATGCAAAAACACACCAATTGCCAAGGCATTTATTTTCATTAATAATCCATGATCTAATGCTCCATAATTCGCAATTAAGCTGCCTAAGGGTGTCATCAAAGCAAATAATAATAAGAAAACCCAGGTGATCGTGTTTTGGATACCACTTCTTTTAAAAAACAGTGTTAGGATGATCGCTATGGGAATTTTATGAATAACGACCCCCCAGAGAACATCGTGATTGTCGACAATTGGAAATCCTTCTAAAAGTGAGTGAACCGATAAACTTAAAAACAATAACCAGGGAAATTTTATGAGATTTTCCGGCAAATGGACATGTCCGTGTTCTGCACCTTTTGAGAAGAAATCTAAAATAATCTGTAATAGAATACCACCCATAATCCAAATTCCATAATCACTTCTAGATTCTGTGTACACTTCGGGTAGCATTTCTAATAACGTGACGCTGAGTAAAAATGCTCCACTGAAGGAAAGTAAATACATCAATCTTTTGTCGTTTGTTGTAAAAAAACGTGCGCCAAAAAATCCAATGAAGATTGCAATAAAGGGAAGGGTAAATACCATTCAGTAAAATTGATATTGAGTCACGCTAAAATAGGTTATTTTTGTAACTACATTGATACACTTACATGGGAAATAATTTTAGAATGATTGCCAAAACACTTTTTGGCATGGAGGATTTGTTGGAAAAAGAATTGAGGGAATTGGGCGCTTCTGCCATTGAAAAAGGAGTTCGAAATGTGACTTTTGAAGGAGACAATGGCTTTATGTATAAGGCTAATTTGTGTTGTCGGACCGCAATAAAAATTCTGAAGCCCATAAAAAGTTTCAATGTGTTTAATGAAGACGACTTGTATAAAAAAGTATACGAAATAGCTTGGGAAGATTATATGGAAGTTAACGGATCATTAGCTGTAAATGCTACCGTATTTTCTGAACAGTTTACGCATTCCCAGTACATTGCGCTCAAAACTAAAGATGCCATTGTGGATCGTTTTCGAGACCGAGAGGGTACTCGACCGGATGTGGATTTGGATCACCCAACACTTCGTATTAATGTTCATATCGATCGAAATATTTGTACCATATCATTGGATAGTTCAGGAGAATCACTCCATAAGAGAGGGTATAAACTTAGTGCTACGTTGGCACCTATTAATGAAGTACTAGCAGCAGGGATAATTATGTTAACCGGATGGAAGGGACAATGCGATTTTCTGGATCCCATGTGCGGAAGCGGAACCTTCTTGGCTGAAGCCGCAATGATTGCGTGCAATATTCCTCCAAATTTGAATCGGGATGAATTTGGATTTGAAACATGGCCAGACTTTGACGTCGAACTATTCGAATTAATTGAAGCATCTGCCATAAAGAAAATTAGAGACTTTCACTTTAAAATTTACGGCTACGACCTTGATGAGATTGCCATTCAAAAGACAAAGGAAAATATTAAAAACGCCAATTTAGAGGAATTTGTATCGGTTAAAGTTCAAGATTTTTTTAAATCAAAAAAGGAGGATGAAGAGAAATACTTGCACATCATCTTTAATCCGCCGTATGACGAGCGTTTGGCCATAAAGAATATCGAAGAATTTTACGGAAATATTGGAACAACGCTAAAGCATGGCTATCCGGGTTCTCAGGCTTGGATGATTACTTCCAATATGGAAGCCCTGAAGAATGTTGGTCTGCGACCTTCTCAAAAAATAAAGTTATTCAATGGGAAACTGGAAAGTAAATTGGTGAAATACGAACTTTATTCAGGCAGTAAAAAACAAAAGAAGCAATAAGACCTTTACTTATTAAGTATTGGTATTAAATAGGAGATTGTATATCCATAACCCACTCCAAATTCACTAAAATCGTAGGTTCTATTGAATCCGGGAACAATTAAATTATCAAAATTTTCCGGAGTCTTTTCATTGATCATTCGTTTCAACTGAACATTGACGGAAAGGTAAAGATTGGTCCAGATTTCTGTTTTAATGGCCAGTATAAATTCAATCCAACTCGCGTTTAACCCGGAAAATGATTTCGGGTCGTCACGAATAATGGTGGGAAATGTTGTGTTTGTGGTATAAATAGGGTAGGAGAGCAAATCCTGACTAAAAGAAGAAAAACCATAGCGCAACCCAGCAGTAATAGCATTATTCATTCCTAACCAGTTTCTATAGGCATTAAAATCAAAGCCTATTTTAGCATAACTTCCATTTACGTTCGATTTCAAATTGTCTTTATCCCAATCTCGATCTTCGAATCCAATTTCTGCAGCCACAAAAAACCGTTTTGAAAATCGTAAATCGCTTGAAATTTCAAAGCCGTTGTAACCTCCATCAAAGGCTGTTCGCAATAATTTTGAAATATCTCCACCCAATCTCAATCCGTACTTTTGCTTTACAACTACAAGCGTATCGGTTTTTGTTTTTAAAGAATCTTGTGCTTGCAATGAATACAAAACACAAAAACTACTAATGAAAAATAGTAATATGTGCTTCGTTTTCATTTGTTACTACAGGGTTTATTATTTCTGAATTCAATATCCATAAATCTTCAATGGGTTCGTCTTCAACATCAATGGCTAATTGATTGTAATTCATTTTAAAGGAACAGGCACGATTTACATATACTTCTTCGCGTTCATAATTAATGGTAACAGCGTCAATATTTCTATTAGTATCGTTGCCTGCATTCGCAATAAAAAGAAAGGAAGAAAGGTTGTTCTCTGTATCCAACGGAATTTTAACAAGAGTATCACTTACAGAAGTCACTACAATTGCACTATCAATGTTGTTAATTAAGATTTGAAGATCCTGCACCGACTTCGCTTCTGAACGATTATTAACATCCCTAAACTCTATAACCAAAAGTGGGGTCGTAAGGGTTTGCTCGGAACAAATATCATCTCTGGTACACCCCAATAAGAATAGGGTGATCAGAACATAAACAGGTTTAAGGTTTTTAAACTTCAAATTAATGTTTTTCCAAAAGTACAACATTTTCGACATGATGAGTCTGTGGAAACATATCCACCGGTTGCACTTTTACAATTTTATAAATGTCTTTCATTAAGGCCAAATCACGGGCTTGCGTAGCACTATTACAACTTACATAAACAATGCGGGCTGGTTGAATGGCCAGTAACTGTTGAACCACATCTTTATGCATCCCATCTCTTGGCGGATCTGTAATTACAACGTCCGGAATGCCATTTGCTTGAAGAAAATCGTCGTTAAAAACTTGTTTCATATCACCCACAAAGAATGAGGTGTTTTCAATATTATTGAAGGCTGCATTTTCTTTTGCTGCTGAAATAGCATCAGGGACTGCTTCAATTCCGACTACCTTTTTTGCTTTTTTTGAAACGAATTGCGCAATAGTTCCTGTTCCGGTATAAAGGTCATATACTATTTCATTTCCGGTAAGGGCCGCGAAATCACGAGTGACTTTATATAATTCGTGAGCCTGTGCACTGTTAGTTTGGTAGAATGACTTTGCGGTGATTTTAAAGCGAAGTCCTTCCATTTCTTCGAATATATGATCACTGCCAGCATAGCAATGAACCTCTTGATCATAAATGGTATCATTTCCTTTACCGTTTATTACATATAGTAACGATGTAATATTAGGAAACTCTTGATGAATTGCTTTTAGTAATCCTTCACGGCCTTTGACATCCTCGTGATAAAATTGAATCAAGACCATTACTTCACCGATGCTTGTATTGCGAATCATTAAAGTGCGAAGAAGGCCTTCTTGTTTTCGGGTATTGAAAAACGACAACCCTAATGCTAGAGCTTTTTCTTTGATGAAATTTCGAATTTCGTTGCTAGGATCTGCCTGAAGATGGCATTGGTCAATGTCTAAAATTTTATCCCACATTCCGGGAATATGAAAACCAAGGGCATTTCTGTTTTCAATTACGGCATCACTTTCTATTTGTTCTTTAGTGAGCCATTTGCTATCGCTAAATGAAAACTCCATTTTATTTCTATAAAAGTACTGATCCTTAGATCCGATGATAGGAGAAATCTCCGGAAGTTCAAGACCACCAAGGCGTTTTAAATTATTCTCAACTTCTTTTTGTTTGTAAAAGAGTTGATAATCATAACCCATATGCTGCCACTTACAACCGCCACAAGTGCCAAAATGTTCACAAATAGGATGGGTACGTTTATCTGAATATTCAGAGAAATTTATCGCAGTTCCTTCGTAGTAAGCACGTTTCTTTTTTGTGGTTTGTATCGTAACGATATCACCGGGAATAGCATTATTGATAAAGATTACCTTACCATCGGGAGCTTTGCCTATAGACTTTCCTTTTGCACCGGCATCAATAACTTCTATATTTTCAAATATTTTTCGATTGTCCTTACGTCTCATAGCCGCAAAAGTACTGCCTTTCCTTTAAAATTATGGACTAAATTTAGTAATTTGCACACCTCGGATGATTTCTCTCCTTCCTTTACTTCGGACAAGTAGGAATCACTTTAATTTTATATAAAATAGCTTAATATGTCTGTAGTCGAAAAATCTTTATCACAAGCCGCAATTGAACTTGAGAATCAATATGGAGCGCATAATTACCATCCATTACCTGTGGTTTTAACAAAAGGGGAAGGGGTCTTTGTTTGGGATGTTGAAGGAAAACGGTATTATGATTTTTTATCGGCTTACTCGGCGGTTAATCAAGGTCATTGTCATCCTAAAATCGTGAATGCTCTTATCGAGCAGTCAAAGAAGTTAACACTTACCTCTAGGGCATTTCATAATGATATGCTGGGTAAATATGAAAAGTTCGTTGCTGAATTCTTTCATTTTGATAAGGTGTTGCCAATGAATACAGGTGCGGAAGCGGTAGAAACTGCTGTAAAAATATGCAGACGCTGGGCATATAAAGTGAAAGGGGTTTCTGAAAACGAAGCACAGATTGTGGTGTGCAACAATAATTTTCATGGAAGAACTACCACCATTATCTCATTTTCAAATGATCCGGTAGCTCGTGAAAATTTTGGGCCTTATACCCATGGGTTCATCAAAGTGGAATATGATCATCTTGAAGCCTTGGAAAATGCTTTCAAAAGCAACCCAAATGTTGCAGGGTTCTTAGTTGAGCCTATTCAAGGTGAGGCAGGAGTGTATGTGCCTTCTAATGATTATTTGATTAGAGCAAAACAACTTTGTGAAAAATACAATGTATTATTTATCGCTGATGAAGTTCAAACCGGAATTGCAAGAACAGGACGTTTATTGGCTACCTGCGGAAATTGCACTTGTAAAAACAAGAATTGTAGTGGAACTCCTGATGTAAAACCCGACATTCTAATTTTGGGAAAGGCGATAAGCGGTGGGGCTTATCCTGTATCTGCAGTTTTGGCAAATGATGCCATCATGAACGTGATTACACCAGGGTCGCATGGATCTACTTTTGGAGGTAATCCGGTGGCTGCGGCCGTAGCAATGGCAGCTTTGGAAGTGATTAATGAGGAACGTTTAGCCGAAAATGCGTACGTATTAGGAAAGCTTTTTAGAAGCGAGTTAAATAAATATATAGCGAATAGTTCTATTGTGAAATTAGTTCGCGGTAAGGGATTGTTAAATGCCATTGTGATTAATGATTCTGAAGACAATGATACGGCGTGGAATATCTGTTTACGACTAAGAGACAACGGCTTGTTGGCGAAACCTACGCATGGCAACATTATTCGTTTTGCTCCTCCTTTGGTAATGACTGAAACTCAGCTTATGGAATGTGTCGCAATAATCACTAATACCTTAGCCGAGTTTGAAATACATTAAGGTGCCAGGAAGTTAAAAGGTTTAATAGGAATATTTCTAAGAATCCAAAATGCAGTTATTATTATAAGAAGTGCCTTTGGAAACAAAGGATGATAAACAATATTGTTCAAATTCTTTTTGAATAGGGCGTTGAATAGCTGAATGAATGCATTATAACCTATCAAAGTTAGCGTTGGAACAAATAATAAATTATACCGAAAAGTACTTGCAATTTCTAAGTGCAAGAAACTGTGGAGTGCGCGCTGACTTCCACATCCTGGACAATACAATCCGGTAATTTTATGAAATGGACAAGTAGGGAAGTATCCTTGGCTTGAAGGATTATAATTGAAATAAAGAAGGGCTAAGCCTGTTAAAGTAATAATAGCCAAGCCGTATAAAATGATTTTAGAATTCACCACCTCCTGAACCTAAAACTGCAATTCCGAAAACAAAAAATAGTATAGAGTAAATAACCACAGCCAAAATTCCTGCAATAAATCCCCAGAGCGTCCATTTCTTAGCGGCTTTAGATGCTTTTAATGCCCCT
>JAHEMY010000201.1 GCA_024643425.1 Flavobacteriaceae bacterium | reverse complement strand
GAAAGGTTTTTTGTTTATTCTAAGTTTTTAGAAATCTATTTTCAATACTGATTACTGAACACTGATTACTGAACACTGATTACTGAACACTATTCAACAGCATCCAAATCAACTGTAGTTCTACTAGCAATTTCTTTGTAAGTACCATTTACTAATTTCTCACGAATCGCCTCAAAAGCAGTCAATGTTTCATCAATATCGGCAAGTGTATGTGAAGACGTTGGAATCATTCTCAACAAGATAATCCCTTTTGGAATCACTGGATAAACCACAATAGAAAGGAATATACCATAATTCTCTCTCAAATCATTTACCATAATCATCGCTTCCGGAATACTTCCTTCAAGATATACTGGAGTAATACAAGTATTGGTATCCCCAATATTAAATCCTTTTTCTTTCAATCCATTTTGTAACGCATTTACGTTTACCCAAAGTTTTTCTTTAATTTCAGGCGAATTACGCAATAATTCTAATCGTTTCAACGAACCAATAGTTTGAATCATTGGTAATGCTTTGGCAAACATTTGTGAACGCAAATTGTATTTTAGATAATCAATAACATCTTTATCTGCCGCTACAAAAGCACCAATATTAGCCATCGATTTTGCAAATGTCGAAAAGTAAACATCAATTTGATCTTGTACCCCTTGCTCCTCACCTGCACCAGCGCCTGTTTTTCCAAGAGTACCAAAACCGTGTGCATCATCAACCAACAAACGGAAATTGTATTTCTTTTTCATTTCCACAATTTCTTTCAACTTCCCTTGTTGACCACGCATTCCAAAAACACCTTCAGTAATAAATAAAATTCCACCACCAGTTTCTTTAGCCATTTTTGTAGCACGTTGCAGGTTTTTCTCCATGCTTTCTAGGTCATTGTGTTTGTAGGTAAAACGTTTTCCCATATGCAAACGTACCCCATCAATAATACAAGCATGCGAATCGACATCATATACAATAATATCATTTTTGGTCACTAAAGCATCAATAATAGACACCATTCCTTGGTAACCAAAATTCAACAAATAAGCCGATTCTTTCATAACAAAAGCAGCCAATTCTTGCTCCAATTGTTCGTGGTATACAGTATGCCCACTCATCATACGCGCACCCATTGGGTAAGCAGCACCATAAGCAATCGCTGCATCGGTATCTGCTTGACGCACCTCAGGATGATTGGCCAATCCTAAATAATCATTCAAACTCCAGTTCAAAATATTTTTACCTTGAAACTGCATTCTTGGACCTAATTCTCCTTCCAATTTTGGAAAAACAAAATAACCTTCTGCTTGCGAAGCCCATTTTCCTAATGGTCCTTTATTTTTTTGAATTCTTTCGAATAAATCTTTTACCATAATATAATGAAGTGCTACTATTAATTTTAAGAGTCTGCAAAATTAATTATTTAATCTGTCTTATCATAATCTTTTTTTTTCGGGAGCACAACCCCTCATTTTCAAAACAACCTCTCCACCTGCTCTCGCCTTTATCCACGCCAGATTGCTTCGTTCCTCGCAATGACAGCGTGGGATATCGGCTCGATCAGGGCTATTTTACAACTTTTAGGTTTTCAAAATAACCATAGCTCAAAAGCAATGGGACTAAAAATCATTTATAAGAAAATTAACTATCTTTATTTTTTTTTAAATTCCTGATAATGAATTGGAGCGCCAAACTGATTACCCACAAAGGCAGCAAAAGAATTGCCGTTTATTTCGAAAAGAATGCCGAATGGATTGCACGCATCAAGCAAATCGAAGGAGCAAGATGGAGCCAAAGCCTAGTCGCTTGGCATCTTCCGGACACAGAGGAAAACAGAGAGCGGTTCAAGATTGCACCAGTCTCGCACTCATTGCCTTCGGCTGAAGGAATTGCTCAAATCGAAAAGTTCAAACAATATTTACGTTCCAAACGGTATAGCGAAAGTACCATTAGCACTTATAGTGAAGCCTTGAAGTCGTTTTTGGTCTTTTATAGAGAAAAACCAGTTGCCGAAATTACTAATGAAGATGTGATTTTTTACAATAATGAGTATATTATCAAAAACAATCTTTCGGCTTCGTACCAGAACCAAACCGTCAATGCCATCAAACTCTTTTTTCAAACCATTCGCGAAACCAAGATGATGGTTGATAAAATTCACCGACCAAAGCGAGCCAAAGTTTTACCTAATGTTTTGAGCAAAGAAGAAATAGAAT
>JAHEMY010000105.1 GCA_024643425.1 Flavobacteriaceae bacterium | reverse complement strand
GCCAATAAGCTAAAAGCCATTGAAATTCTCTCGTCACATAACATCCCCGTAAACGTGATGTTGGCGCCCATCATTCCCTCCCTGAATAGTCATGAGATCTTGCCTATCATCAAAGAAGTCGCTTTGCGTGGAGCGAGCGGCATCGCCTATACCGTTGTCAGGCTCAATGGTCAGATTGCAACTTTATTTGAAGATTGGGTTCGCAAATCCTATCCCGACCGCGCCGATCGAATCCTGAATCAAATTGCAGAATGCCATGGTGGGACTTTGAATGATAGTCGTTGGGGTAAAAGAATTAAAGGAGATGGAACTCTTGCCAAGCAATTTTCGGATACCGTTGCGTTGGGGAAAAAGAAATACATGAAAGGAAGAACAATCCCTGCCTTAAACAAGGAAGCTTATTTGCGTTTAAAAAATCCTCAGATGAAATTATTCTAAGGTATTATGCAGAAATTATTTTAGACTTTATGAGGGACTCCACCTTTTCAATGAGTTCTTCCGAGGCATGTTCCGAAACCTTGATGGCTGGGTGTACGTAAAATTTCAAGTGTGTAAACATCGGAATAGGAAACATACCGTACCGTTGTAACTTCCAGGAATTATTGATGGAAATGGGAAGCACATAGGCATTTGGCGCTTTTTGGAACAAGGTATATAATCCTTTTCGATGAAATTTCTTTGGAACTCCATCCCTACTGCGGGTACCTTCCGGAAAAATAACCACACTGCGGTTGTGTTCTGAAATATAGTTAGCTACTTTTTCTATCTCACGAGTTGCTTGTCTCGGGTCTTTGCGATCGATCAAAACAGACCCTCCCCTTCGAAGATTGTATGAAACCGTTGGAATTCCTTTCCCCAATTCTTTTTTAGAAATAAACTTGGGGTGGAACTTTCGTAAAAACCATATGATTGGCGGAATGTCCCACAGGCTTTGATGATTAGACACAATTATAAGCGGGACATTTTTAGGAATACTTCCTGCTATTTTAAAATTGAAGGTAGTGCCAAGAACATGGAGGCACACCATAAATAGACCGTTGACTATGCCCACGCTTTTTTTGTGCGCATTGTATCCAAAAACATTGAGGCAAATTCGCTGAACAACCTCAAAAACCACTAGCAACAACCCAAACAGCACATAAAACAGCACCGATAGAGGATAGCTCAATAATTTTAATACGGTCTTCATACCATTCAAAAATAAAAAAACCACCTCGATTTGGAGGTGGTTTTATAATTCAATTTAATCTAGTACTAACAGTTTTCGTTGTAAGCACTTTTTAAGTTTTCTGCAATCATATCGGCACTGCGTCCTTCAATGTGATGACGCTCCAACATGTGCACCAATTCTCCGTCTTTAAACAAAGCCATGGATGGTGAACTTGGAGGAAAAGGAACCATCAATGCTCTTGCAGCATCAACGGCTTCGAAATCTACTCCTGCGAATACCGTTACCAAACGGTCTGGGGTTTTTGCATTTTGAAGCGAAATACGAGCTCCCGGACGTGCATTGGCTGCGGCACAACCACAAACCGAATTCACAACGACTAATGTCGTTCCATCTTGATGAATTGCTTCATCTACCTCATCTGCTGTAAATAATTCGGTAAAACCAATTCGGGTTAGGTCTTCTCGCATGGGTTTAACCAATTCTGCTGGATACATATTATGTGATTTTAGTGTAACAAATTTGGGACAAAGATAACCAATTTCATAATGATAGTTCTTAAATCTATCTAAACACTTTTAAAGGATTAGCTATCTTTGCGACTTCAATCTTTTCATTTCACACCGTATTTATGATTCGTTGGTTATTAGGAATTCTTGGTTATGCATTTTTTCGGTTCCCGGGAGCGGTATTAGGTTTTATTATTGGAACCATCGTGGACAACATGAATGCCGGAAAATCCTATTCAAAAGGAGGCTCTATTTTTGGCTCTTCAAATAATTCAGTTACGCCTGCCGATTTCGAACTCAACCTACTCTCTCTCGCTTCTATGGTGATCAAAGCAGACGGAAGCGTGAGTCAGTCGGAATTAGATTATGTGCGTCAGTATTTCATTCAAGCCTACGGAAAAGAGCGCGCGAACGCCACCTTTAGAACCTTCAATGAAGTCATAAAAAAACGAGGTATTGCCATCGATAAGATCGGGGCGATGTTTCGGCAACGTGTTCGCTATGAATCCCGCTTGCAGGTAGTTCACTTTTTATTCAGCATTGCCAATGCCGACGGCCACGTATCTACTCCGGAAGTAAATGAGATTTCTAGAATCGCCGGATATATGGGCATCCAAATGCGCGACTTCGAAAGCATCAAGGCGATGTTCTTCAACAATCCGGACAGTGCCTATAAAATTCTTGAAATTGAAAAAGACGCTTCGGTCGCCGAAATCAAGAAAGCTTATCGTGACATGGTGAAAAAATACCACCCCGATAAGCTGCAGCACATGGATGAAGTGTATCAAAAAGGGGCGGAGGAAAAATTTAGAAAGGTGCAAGAAGCTTACGAGCAATTGCAAAAAGAAAAGGGGTTTTAATGAGCCGTAGTACTATATTGATATGGCTAAGCAAGGACAAAACTTAATTTGGCATCATTTTTTCTATCTTCACTAAAATCGTACCGATGAAAAATTTATTGCTTTTATCCCTACTGCTAATTTCTTCATTGGCAAGTGCGCAACCAAAAGCAGCGCCGACGCCTCAAATTGCGATCAAGCTTGAGCAAGGAACTTCAATTACCTTGAAAGGAAAAATCATTTCTTTTGAAACTGTTATAGAAGATTCTAGATGTCCGAAGTACACCAATTGCGTTTGGGCCGGACAGGCCGTTGTTCAATTAAAAGTGACCAATCAGAAAGGTCTTGAAACGCAACGAAAAATTATAATTGGGGCTGCGAAGGGCAATGAGTCTGAAAATAGGGTGTTGTATAAAAATGGCAATTACACCATTGAAGTCATCGACCTTCTTCCTTATCCCGAGGAAGGGGCGGAAAAATCTCCTTATATCCTTTTACTAAAAGAACACAAATAGATTAATGGCATTGGCAATCCTTTTTGCCACATTTTGTATTCCCTCCGTCTAAAGTTCCCAACGATTTCCGTCGGCTTTCAAACAAGGGGACCCAAACCAATTTTTTAAGGAGGTAGGCAACGGCCAAGCTAAAGATGATAATTACAAAAAATGTCTGCATACTGTAAAGTTACTTTAAAAATTGATACGCGGCAAGCGCAACCACATAGGCCAACGCACTCATAAAAAATAATTGCCATAGCGGCCATTTCCAGCTATTGGTCTCTTTTCGCACCACAGCCAAGGTACTCATGCACTGCATGGCAAAGGCATAAAATAATAGCAGCGATACCCCACTGGCAAAGTTGAATTGCGGGGTTCCCAAAATCGGATTAATCTCGGCCGCCATCCTATTGCGAATGGTTTCTTCTTCTTCACTTCCAACGCTGTAAATCGTTGCCAAAGTTCCCACAAAAACTTCCCTAGCCGCAAAGGAACTTACAATGGCGATTCCTATTTTCCAATCGTAGCCCAAAGGAGCTACGGCAGGTTCTAAGCCTTTTCCCAGAATTCCAATGTACGAGTGTTCCAATTTGAAAGAAGCCACTTCTACATTCAACTCGTCTTGTGAAATGGGCTTGTCTTGATGCTGTTGGGTTAAGATCTCTTCCGCTCGGTTAAAATCTCCGGGGCCGTAAGACGCCAATACCCATAAAATAACAGAGATTGCCAAGATAATTTTCCCTGCTCCCAAAACAAACGATTTTGTTTTTTCAACTACGGTAATCAATACATTCTTAGGCATTGGAACCTTGTAATTTGGCATTTCGATTACAAAGAAGGAGCGGTTGCGAATTTTCAACACTTTGTCTAACAAATAGGCCGACACAATTGCCGAGGCGAAGCCTAAGAAATAAAGAAACATGAGGGTAAGGCCTTGTAAACTGAAAATACCCAAGATTCTCTTTTCAGGAATCACCAATGAAATAATGATTAAATATACCGGCAATCGGGCTGAACAGGTAGTAAAAGGAGTAACGAGAATGGTGATAAGTCGTTCTTTCCAGTTCTCAATGTTTCGGGTCGCCATGATGGCAGGAATGGCACAGGCTGTTCCTGAAACCAAAGGCACCACGCTCTTTCCGCTTAACCCAAAACGCCGCATGATTCGGTCCATTAAAAACACTACCCGACTCATGTACCCACTTTCTTCAAGGACGGAAATAAATAGGAACAGAAAGGCGATTTGCGGAATAAATATGATGATTCCCCCTAATCCGGGGACGATTCCTTCAGCCAACAAATTCGTGAAATCCCCAGGAGGCATGGCTTGTTTCAAATAATCGCTCAAGCTAGCAAAGGTCGCATCGATAAAATCCATGGGGTAGCTACTCCAGTCGAAGATAGCTTGGAACATCAGCAATAAGATTCCGAAGAAAATAACATAGCCCCACACCTTATGGGTTAAGATTCGATCGAACTTACTTCGCAGGTCCTTGGCATTAACAGTATCAATGAATAAGGTTTCCTTTAAAGTATCATTAATAAACTGATAGCGCTTAATGGTCTCTTTTTGCTGAAGTCGTTTAAGGTTGCCTTTAGATTCAATTTGAAAAGAGCTTACCCCTTTAAATTCGTTTCGATCCAGTTTTCCAAAATTCACATCTTGGGTGATCACCAACCACAGCTTATATAAATCCTGATTAGGAAATGCTTTTTTAAGTCGGTCGAAATATTCCGGTGCAATCACCGTAGCATCCATACAAGAGGCCGTAGAAATGCTGGCATAATTGGAAATAAGTTCTTTTAAGTAATCGAACCCTTCATTTTTTCGAGAACTAATTAAGGCAATTTTAGTTTCCAGCCTTACTTCCATTTCCTCAATATTCAATGAAATGGCTTTCCGCTGCATGCGATCGGCCATATTAATGGCCAGGATGGTGGGAATTCCTAAATCTTTGATTTGCGTGAATAATAGCAAGTTTCGCTTCAGGTTTTCTATATCGCAAACAACAATGGCAACATCGGGAAAATCTTTATCGTTCTTGTTCAACAATAATTCAATCACCACGTTTTCATCTGCCGAAGAAGCATTCAAGCTATAAGTTCCAGGGAGATCTAGGATGTGTGCTTTTCGTCCGCGTTCGAGTTTGCAGATCCCTTCCTTTTTTTCAACAGTAATCCCGGGGTAATTCCCCACTTTTTGGTTCAATCCCGTCAATCGGTTAAACACAGAGGTTTTTCCGGTATTAGGGTTTCCAATAAGCGCTACGTTGATTTGTTTCGCCATGGTTATGGAATCAATTCGATTTCGATGCAGGAGGCGATTTCTTTTCTGATTGCCAAATGACTCCCGTTGATGTTGAGGTAGAGCGGGTCGCTAAAAGGCGCTAATTGAACCAAGGTCACTTCATTTCCAGGGAGACAACCCATTTCGAGTAATTTTAGAGGAACCAAATCAATCGAAAATTCTTTGATGATTCCCCGTTCTCCTTTTTGAAGTGATGCAATGGTTGGCATTGTCTTTATTTAGATTGATTTTAAACAATGCAAATGTAGGGAAAAAATTGGGCTAAAAAAATGCGTATTAATCTTCTTTCTGAAGCACCTTAATATCCTCTAAAAGTTGCTTTATCGCTTCTGCATCCGTTCCGTCGTAAAACCCCCGGATGCGGCGTTTTTTATCGACCAAGACAAAGTTTTCGGTATGAACCAAATCGTATTTGTTGTAAGGAACATCTTTGGCGGCGAGGTACGACTTCCTGGCGAGGTCGTAGATTTCTTTTTTAGGGCCCGTGACCAAATTCCATTTGGCATCGTTCACCCCCTTCTTTTTGGCATAGTTCTTTAATTGAGCCACCGTGTCTATTTCCGGCGTAACGGTATGTGATAATAGCAATACCTCCTGATCTTTTCTTAACGCCTTTTGAAGTTCGACCATGTGTTCCCCCATAGGAACACAAATGGAGGTACAAGTTGTGAAAAAGAAATCGGCTACATAGATCTTATCCTTGTAGTATTCTTGGGTAATGGTATCCCCGTTTTGATTCACCAATTTGAAATCGGCGATGGTGTGGTATTTTTTTACATGCTGAATGGTCGAATCTACCAACTCGGCCTGTACACCATTAGGCTGGTAAATGGGAAGGGTGCGATCTTGGGAAAGGATTTGGTAAATAATGAAAATAATTACCGACGATAAAACCAATAGCACAATTCCCAAGAACTTATATTTTGAAAAAAACTGAAGCATACTTCTTTATTTCCTGCAAAGGTAAGTTGCAAAGTAAGACCTCTAAAAATGTAACAGTTAAAAGTTTTCTAATACTAATGTTGGGTCTCTGTTTTATTTTTTTAACAAGACCTAAAGCGTTACTTTTGTCGTTCGAATTTTTAGCCTAGAAAATAATGAGTCCATTTGCGGTCAAAGCGATACAATTACTATTAAGTCTTTCCTTCCTAATCGTGCTTCACGAGCTAGGACATTTTATACCTGCCAAAATATTCAAAACCCGTGTCGAAAAGTTTTACCTCTTTTTCGATATTAAGTATTCTTTGTTCAAGAAGAAAATAGGTGAAACAGTCTACGGAATTGGTTGGCTGCCTTTGGGTGGTTATGTGAAAATTGCCGGGATGATCGACGAGAGCATGGACAAAGAACAAATGGCCGGACCTCCACAGCCCTGGGAATTTAGAAGCAAACCAACCTGGCAACGTCTTATTATTATGTTGGGCGGGGTTACGGTTAACATCATTTTAGGCTTTGTGATTTACATGAGTATCCTCTTTTTCTACGGAAGGGATGTCGTGACCAAAGAAGATATGCCGGAAGGATTTGCGGTGGCTGAAGCCTTTCATCAATATGGTTTTCAGGATGGAGATGTGGTTTTAAAAGTGAATGGCAAAGACTTTGAATACCTTAGCGAGTTGAACAAATACTTATTTCTTCGGGATGTAAATACTATTGAAGTTCAGCATCAAGATGGTTCGAAAGAAACCCTTAGTTTGCCGGAAGATATTGGAATCCAAATGTTCCAACAAGACATTCTAAAACCCTTCGAGTACATGCGTTCTGCTGTGATTGATACGGTATTAGCCGATTACCCTGCTGGGAAGGCCGGTTTTGAGATAGGGGACAAAATAATTGCTGTAAACGGAAATTCAGTTTCTCATTGGCATGAGTTCAATCGTGGAATGATTAAGGATTCAACCACGGCAAATGAAGTCGTTATTCAACGAAATGGAAACATTGATACGCTAAGCGTTGTCACCACAAACACCGGACAAATTGGAATCAATAATTTCGGAAGCGAATGGAGGGAGCGTGGAACGCATCTCGAATTTAGCTTAGGCGAAAGTATTGTTGCCGGATTTGGTTACGGATATAATATTTTAACCGATTACGTAAAACAATTTAAATACGTCTTTACTAAAAAAGGAGCCACTCAGGTAGGTGGGTTTGGTGCCATTGGAAACTTATTTCCCGACACTTGGGATTGGTTAAGCTTCTGGCAAACCACTGCACTTATCTCTATTATTTTGGCCTTTATGAACGTACTTCCAATCCCTGCTTTGGATGGGGGGCACGTGATGTTTTTACTTTGGGAAATGGCTACGGGGAAAAAACCAAACGACAAGTTTATGGAGTATGCCCAGATGGTAGGGTTCTTTTTATTGATTGCCTTGGTATTATTCGCAAACGGGAATGATATATACCGCTGGTTATTTCAGTAAAAAAATAAAGATTCTTTTTTGTGTCAGATAAAAAATAATATATATTTGCAGCCGCTAACAAAGCCATGTAGGCTGAAGTAGTTATAATAAATTCCTCCTTAGCTCAGTTGGTTAGAGCATCTGACTGTTAATCAGAGGGTCCTTGGTTCGAGCCCAAGAGGAGGAGCAAACAAATCCGGTCTTTTTAAGATCGGATTTTTTGTTTATTATACTATTCAAGAGACTCTCCCAAGGCCATCCCGC
>JAHEMY010000104.1 GCA_024643425.1 Flavobacteriaceae bacterium | reverse complement strand
ATTTGTCGCGATCGTCTTGTTTATCGATTGAAATACTCACAAAATGTATATTCTTATCGTGAAACTCTTTTTCTACTTCTTTTAAGAATGGAATTTCTTGCTTACAAGGCCCACACCAAGTGGCCCAAACATCGACGTATACATACTTACCTTTAAGGTCGACTAAACTTGTAGTTCCTCCAGCATGATTTTCATAATCGGTAAAAAGAGGGGATATGGTTCCTTCAGGTAAGTTTTCACGAAGTTTAATCAAATCACCATAGTATTGACCATAATTTTTAATAAGCGATTCGATATCCATAGAAACTTTATTGCTAAGCATAGTATCTAAATCTTTGTGCATCTCAACAAATTCAACCAATTTGTTAGAAGCATCGGTCAATTTATTGGAAAGGGAAATGGAGTCATGCTCGTCGATATTGATATCTAATAGTTCTCCTTCCAACAATACTTTTTTTGATAAAAAATTACTTTGCTCCGATCCAAGGCCCGAAAAGCTAATGCTTTCATCGAAATTTTCTGTATCCAGCGACATATTTAAAACGTAGCCATTTTTTAAAAACAATCGCGCATACTCACCACCATCATAGAGGGTATAGAAGCCCGGTGAATTCAAATGAAGAGTATCTGAAAAGCTTCCATCTTCATTGACGGTAATTACCTTGGAATAGGTTTTATTGTAAATTTTTAGGGAGTCACTATTTTTATTCATGATGGTTCCACTGATATTTACAAAGTCATTTTTTGCATTTTCCTGACAAGAGAAAAGAGCAAATGGCAAGAGAAAGTAAAGTAAGTATTTCATATAAAATTATTTGAGAGTGCAAATCTACATTATTGCCGATTCAATCACTAAATTTTATAAAAACCTTCACATTAAATTGTACTTTTGCCCCACAACCCAAAACCATGGAAGAAACCCATTATATTAGTTCCGACTTGCTAACTTTATCAATGATTAAAGACATCGTTGAAACTCAAAAAAAGTTAGATCTTTCTGAAGAAGCCATCCTAAATATTAGAAAATCCCACGAATATCTTCAAAATAAAATAAAGAATAACGACACCCCAATTTATGGGATAAATACTGGATTTGGTTCGTTGTGTGACGTGAAGATTTCATCGGAACACTTATCGAAACTTCAAGAAAATTTGGTGATGTCACATGCCTGCGGTACTGGGGATTTGGTGCCTAAGCCGATTGTTAAAATAATGTTGCTTTTAAAAATCCAATCCCTTAGCTATGGCTATAGTGGGGTTCAATTGGAAACGGTACAGCGGCTTATCGATTTTTACAATCACGATATTATACCGGTTGTTTATCAGCAAGGAAGCCTAGGGGCCTCCGGTGACTTGGCGCCCCTGGCACATCTTTCATTGCCCTTGCTAGGGAAAGGAGAGGTGTATCATGGAAGCAAACGTTTTCAAGCTGAAGAACTATTAAAATCGTTTGAATGGGATCCTATCACCTTAAAAGCCAAAGAGGGATTAGCATTGTTAAATGGCACTCAATTTATGAGTGCTTATGGGGTTTATTGTTTGCTGAAAGGCTATGAGCTATCGTATTTGGCAGATTTGATAGCGTCCATCTCCATCGATGCTTTTAATTGCAATATGAGTCCGTATAATGCCTTGGTTCATATGGTTCGTCCACATCGCGGTCAGGTGAAAACAGCGGCACAAATACTTGAATTTTTATCGGATAGTGAGATTGCATCTTCGGAAGATAAAAAAGTACAAGATCCTTATTCATTTCGATGTGTTCCTCAAGTTCATGGAGCGAGTAAGGATACCCTATATTTCGTACACAAGACCATGAAGACCGAAATTAATTCGGTTACAGATAATCCCAATATTTTTGTAGCCGATGATTTGATCATTTCAGGAGGTAATTTTCATGGACAACCCCTCGCGATGGCCCTCGATTATTTGGCAATTGCCATGGCAGAATTAGGAAATATTTCTGAACGTAGAACCTATCAATTGGTATCGGGACTTCGGGATTTGCCTGCATTTTTGGTGAACCATCCGGGTTTAAATAGCGGATTTATGATTCCCCAATACACGGCTGCAAGTATCGTTAGTCAGAATAAACAATACGCAAGCCCAGCTTCCATAGATTCTATTGTTTCCTCGAATGGACAAGAAGACCATGTAAGTATGGGAGCCAATGCCGCAACCAAGTGTTTGAAAGTAATTGAAAACCTCCATACCATTTTATCCATTGAACTAATGAATGCTTCGCAGGCATTGGAATTCCGGAAGCCAAAAAAATCATCAACTTTTATAGAAACTTTCTTAGAGTCGTACCGCAAGGTCGTTCCTTTTGTCGCAGAAGATCGTTTGCTGGCAGATGACATTCACAACTCCATTGATTTTTTAAACAGCTTTGAAATCGAAAGTACGCTTTTATTTGAGTAAGGATTTTTTATCTTTGAAAAAATTGAATGCATGAAAAAATACGTTTTCGTAATTGTTTGGCTATTTTCTGTTTCTTCTTTTTCACAAGACTACAAACCTTTGCTGGACAATTTCAACGAATGGCATTTCACAACTTGTTATTTTGGCTGTCTTACCGACGTTTATTACACCAATGGCGATACCATCGTTGATGGGTTCCCTCACAAGGTTTTGGATGGCTTTCATTATATTTCTAGGACCTTCTTATTGCGTGAAGACATCGCTAATCGTCAGGTGTTTTTAACGAAGGTGAATCCCGGCGGAAATTCAGTTTATTTACTTTACGATTTTACGTTGCAAGAAGGGGAGAGCTTTGAAATGCTCAACCCAATATCTCCTTTTCCTTTGCAGGCAGGGGAATTTGTTTTAGACTCCATTCGTTTGCGAACCTTAGAAGATGGAAATGACTACCGACATTATTATTTCAGCCCGGATATAAACAATACAATAAGCGACAATAATTGCATCTGGATTGAGGGTGTAGGATCGCTTTCATTAATAAATGCGCCTAGTGGAGAACCAAACATTAATGGGGCAGGAAATTTAAGTTGCTTTTTTAAGAATGGCTCGTTATTTTATTCTAACCTAGATTCTATCAGCGGTTGTGAACCATTGCTTTCAATTAATGATATCCTTAAACCAATGGACGGATTGGTTATCGCAAATGCTCGAGAAATAAACACATTTGAAGTGCAAAATGCGATGGAGGTGACTTCGATTGAAGTTTTTGATTTGTCAGGAAAGAATCTAATGTCTGTTGATAATAATGGCAATAACAATATACCGATAGACTTGTCAAAAATGTCCTCCGGTCTTTATTTGGTACTAGCGAAAGATTCCTTTGGGCATGCAAAAACACTGAAGGCAATTGTACAGTAACTTTTTGAAATAAATTTATAACACATGAAAAAAGATAAATTCCATTTATTGCGATGCATTGGAGTAATCCTTGCGCTCAGTCTTTTTTCTTGTAAGGCGTCCCTCAACAGTAAAGTTTCTTATTCAGAAATGATTCGAGGTGCTTCGTCACAAGCAAAAAAATTAGTTTCAGAACCTGATTTTGAAACCTGTAAGCAAGGAGAGCGTAAGCAATTCAATGAAATTATTTTGAAGAATAACTTATGGGGGAAGTCGAAGTTGAAGAATCCCGGAGTCGCCGAATTGTGCTCGTTCAAGAAAGGCACACGATATGGTTGGAAGTGGCAATTACCCAATGATGCTTCCGGTGTAATTGGCTATCCTGCTTTGCAAGTGGGGCGAAACCCCTTTGAAAAGGGGAGTAGCAATGTGGCAGAATTTCCTGCACAAGTAAGTACCATTAAAAAGCTTCCCGTGAAGTATGAAGTGGAAACGCATGTAAAGCACAAAAAATATAATTTAGCTTTTGATCTGTGGCTGGCAAATAGTCGTGATTATCAACTGAAAAATATTACTACAGAGATTATGATCTGGGAAGATTATTATGACTTTACTTCTTATGGAAAAAAGAAAGGAACTATTATTACACCTTTTGGAACCTATGATGTACTCTCCGGACATTTAAATAATCCTAAATTTTCGCAAGATTGGAAGTATATCGCATTTGTTAGAACAACTCCGAGAAAAAAAGGGGAGGTGGATATTGGTTTTTTCCTAGAATACCTTGTCAATCAAAACATGATTTCCAAAAACGATTATTTTACCTCCATCGAATTTGGTAATGAAATAGGAAATTCAAGTGGATTAACAATGGTGAACCAATTCGAGTGGTCGCTTACCACAAATTAATCGCTGTTACCAGCCAAGTTTCAGAGATGTAAAAAATGGATAAAAAAAAGACTACGATTCCGTAGTCTTTTTTTGTTTTTTAATCTTAATGGTGAGCTCATTGCTTTTCTCATCCAGGTCCATATTGATGGTGTCACCCTCTTTAAGCTTCGAGTTGATTATTTCCTCGGCTAGGACATCCTCAATGTATTTCTGAATAGCTCTTTTTAGCGGTCGTGCACCATAATCCTTGTCAAATCCTTTGTTGGCAATATAGTCTTTTGCTTTATCAGACAATTCCAATTTATATCCTAAATCAAGAATGCGCTCATACAATTTGTCAAGTTCAATATCGATAATTTTATGAATGTGTTCACGCTCTAAGACATTGAATACCATAACGTCGTCCACACGGTTCAAAAACTCGGGAGCAAAAGCTTTTTTCAAAGCATTTTCAATGATGCTTTTTGCATTTGAGTCTGCTTGACTTTCTTTTGCAGCAGTACCAAAACCAACCCCTTGACCAAAATCTTTCAATCTTCTGGCCCCGATGTTGGAGGTCATGATAATGATGGTATTTCTAAAATCAATTTTTCGTCCAAGGCTATCGGTGAGGTATCCATCGTCGAGCACTTGCAGCAACATATTGAATACATCAGGGTGTGCCTTTTCAATTTCATCTAACAACAGTACCGCATAGGGCTTTCTTCGTATTTTCTCAGTAAGCTGACCACCTTCTTCGTAGCCAACATATCCCGGAGGAGCACCAATTAATCTTGACACAGCAAATTTTTCCATGTATTCGCTCATGTCGATACGAATTAATGCATTTTCGCTATCAAATAATTCTCTCGCCAATACTTTGGCAAGTTGTGTTTTTCCAACACCGGTTTGTCCTAAGAAAATAAAGGAACCAATTGGTTTGTTTGGGTCTTTAAGTCCTGCCCGATTCCGCTGAATGGCTTTCACTACTTTTGCAACGGCTTCATCTTGACCAATAACTTTTCCTTTAATTCGTTCCGGTAAGGCCGCAAGTTTATTGCTTTCCGTTTGCGCAATTCTATTGACAGGAATTCCGGTCATCATGGAAACTACTTCCGCTACGTTGTCTTCGGTCACGGTTTCACGATGTAATTTTGAATCGTTTTCCCATGCTTCTTGCGCAGTAGCTAATTCTTTTTCCAAGTTCTTTTCATCGTCACGCAGTTTAGCAGCTTCTTCATACTTCTGCTTTTTAACTACCGTATTCTTTAGTTCTCGAACTTCTTCCAATTTTCCTTCAATCTCCAAAATCTTTTCAGGGACGTGGATGTTGGTAATATGAACACGTGATCCTGCTTCATCCAAAGCATCGATTGCCTTGTCCGGAAGGAAGCGTTCGGTCATGTAACGATTAGTGAGTTTTACACAAGCTTCAAGAGCTTCCTTGGTGTAGGTAACATTGTGATGCGATTCGTATTTGTCACGAATGTTGTTTAAGATTTCAATGGTTTCTTCCACGGAAGTGGGTTCAACCAATACTTTTTGGAACCTACGTTCAAGCGCTCCGTCTTTTTCAATATACTGACGGTATTCGTCGAGGGTAGTAGCACCAATACATTGAATTTCTCCACGAGCTAGGGCAGGTTTAAACATGTTTGAGGCATCTAGCGACCCTGTAGCACCTCCTGCACCTACAATGGTATGGATTTCATCAATGAAAAGAATAATGTCGTCATTCTTCTCTAATTCATTCATTACGGCCTTCATACGCTCCTCAAACTGACCGCGGTACTTAGTTCCGGCTACTAAACTTGCAAGATCTAAAGTGACCACACGCTTATCGTAAAGAATGCGAGACACCTTTCGTTGAATGATGCGCAAGGCCAAACCTTCGGCAATGGCCGATTTTCCCACACCCGGTTCCCCAATTAAAAGGGGGTTATTCTTTTTACGTCGGCTTAAGATTTGCGAAACTCGTTGAATTTCACTTTCACGACCCACGACAGGGTCTAATTTTCCTTCTTCCGCCATAGCGGTTAGGTCTCGTCCAAAATTGTCCAAGACCGGGGTCTTTGATTTCTTTGTGCCTTTGGCGGTGCTTGCTCCTGAAAACAAATTATCTTTATCGTTGTCGGCAGTACCGCTTTCATCGTCATCGTTTGAAAAAGATTCGGCAGTAGGTTCTATGTAATCTTCATCTTTTGTTATCATCTGTTTAAACTGGTCTTTTACTCCATCATAATCTACCTTCATTTTGTGTAACAATTTGGTTGTAGGGTCGTTTTCATTTCTCAAAATACACAGCAGTAGGTGCGCGGTATTTATGGAATTGCTTTGAAACAATTTTGCCTCAAGAAAGGTCGTCTTTAAGGCACGTTCAGCTTGCCTTGTTAAGTGTAAGTTCTTTTTATCGTTGCCGGTGGTGCTTGCATTTGGATTAGCCGGACTTAGGATTTCCACTTTTCGTCTCAAGTGGTTTAAGTCGACATCCAATGCATTGAGGATGGTAACGGCTTTTCCATTTCCATCGCGTAAGAGTCCAAGCATAAGATGTTCGGTGCCAATAAAATCATGGCCCAAACGTAAGGCTTCTTCCTTGCTGTAGGCTATTACATCTTTTACTCTTGGTGAAAAATTATCGTCCATAAATCGTGCTCCTCTTGGTCTAAATGTATTAATTATAACTAATAAACGGCAAATTTTATGCCTTATTGATTTGGGTGTTAGTAAAAGGAAGCAAATTCCTTTAAAAATCAAAGACTAAAGTACGATAGTTATTAACGGATTCCAAGCCAATTTTTGTTAATAAAAATGTGAATTTTACGAATCTAAAACCTCTGTGAAACCTATAAAATACTGTATATTGCTTCTTAGTTTAACCTGTTAAATAATAACCGTAAATAGCTATGGCTGAAGGTGAAAAATTAATTCCAATAAACATAGAAGATGAAATGAAGTCGGCTTACATCGATTATTCGATGTCGGTCATTGTGTCACGTGCCCTCCCTGATGTTCGGGATGGGATGAAACCTGTGCACAGACGTGTTTTATTTGGAATGCATGAATTAGGAGTGAGAGCAACCGGAGCTCATAAGAAATCGGCAAGAATCGTTGGGGAAGTCCTAGGAAAATACCACCCGCACGGAGATACCTCTGTGTACGATGCCATGGTGCGTATGGCCCAAGAGTGGAGTTTGCGGTATATGTTGGTCGACGGACAAGGAAACTTTGGTTCTATTGATGGTGACAGCCCGGCAGCGATGCGATATACAGAAGCCAGAATGCAGAAGATTTCAGAAGACATGCTGGCAGATATCGACAAGGAAACGGTGGATCATCAGCTTAATTTTGATGATACCCTACATGAACCTACCGTTTTGCCTACCAAGGTCCCAGGACTTTTAATTAATGGCGCATCAGGAATTGCCGTAGGGATGGCTACCAACATGCCTCCTCATAACCTCACGGAAGTGGTGGATGGGACCGTCGCTTATATCGAGAATCCCGAGATAGAGATCGATGAATTGATGCAACACATCAAAGCACCGGATTTCCCAACAGGTGGAATTATTTATGGTTACGAAGGAGTGAAGGAAGCCTTTCACACAGGACGTGGACGTGTAGTGATGCGAGGAAGGGCGACGTTTGAAGAAGTGGCCGGAAGAGAATGTATCATTGTTACAGAAATTCCCTATCAAGTGAACAAGGCGGATATGATTAAAAAGACCGCCGATCTTGTAAACGATAAGAAAATTGAGGGTATTTCGAACATTCGAGATGAATCCGACCGAAAGGGAATGCGTATTGTTTAT
>JAHEMY010000103.1 GCA_024643425.1 Flavobacteriaceae bacterium | reverse complement strand
ACCATACCTTAAATCCGTTTAAGGAAACCATTCAGCAATTAAATGAGAAAAAACAACAGCAAGTGGCTGCGGTACTTCGCTATCTAGAAAACGACACTGTCTGTAAACAAACCCAGTTACTACACTATTTTGGAGAAACGGTTTTTGAAGCTTGTGGTCATTGTTCTGTCTGCCTAAAGCAATACCGCGGGTCGGTAAAAGTAAAGACGAAAGACCTGGCACAACAGATACTTAAGGTATTGCAAGATGAACCTATGGATTCTAGAACCCTCATAGAAAACCTTAACTTTGCTGAAGATGAAGTGCTGCAAGTATTGCAGTGGCTTTTAGATCGCAATAAGATAAAAATAAACGCTATCAATCAATATTTTTGCAACGAATGAGAGAATTACGCATTGTTTTTATGGGAACCCCTGGTTTTGCCGTTGGAGTGCTGGAACAACTTGTTGAAAATGAATTACACGTTGTGGGAGTAATCACTGCGCCCGACAAGCCTGCCGGACGAGGAAGGAAACTGCAACAATCGGCGGTAAAAGAATATGCGCTTTCTAAAAACCTTCCGATCCTTCAACCCAGCAATTTGAAGGATGAAATGTTTATTGAACAATTAAAAGAATGGCGAGGCAACTTACAAATTGTGGTGGCCTTCCGTATGTTGCCTAAAGTAGTTTGGGCGCTCCCTGAATATGGTACCTTTAATTTACACGCTTCACTCCTCCCGCAATACCGTGGAGCCGCACCCATTAATTGGGCGATTATCCATGGGGAACAGAAAACAGGAGTGACGACCTTTTTTATTGATGAAAAAATCGACACCGGTGCCATCATTGACCAAGCGGAAGTTGATGTAAAAAAGGATGAAACCGCAGGCAGTTTACACGATAAGCTTATGAACACCGGAGCCAGATTGGTGGTAAAAACGGTTCAGCGATTACAAGAAGGTCCGGTGAACACCATACCGCAAACTTTCTCTACCAACTTAAAAGAAGCACCAAAACTTACACCGGAAAACACACGTATTAATTGGAGCGACTCGATGGACGCGATTGATTGTTTCATCCGTGGTTTGAGTCCTTACCCCGCATCTTGGACCCTCTTGGACCAAGGAAGCACACCCTTAAAGACTAAAATATATAAGACAAGTATCGAAATTACTGAACATTCGCTCGATATTGGATCCATTGTTAGCGACAAAAAAGAAATCAAAGTTGCTGTTTCCAAAGGTTTTATCATTATTGATGAACTTCAATTGCCTGGTAAGAAAAAAATGACGGCCAAGGACCTGTTAAATGGATTTCAATTTAATAAAGAAGACAAATTCGTGTGAGGCCTTGATATTGCTCATTTTGTAAAAAATCAGTAAAAATAGGCTCACTTTATTAACAAACCCTCCGACTTATCAACAAAAACGGCGTTTTCCCGCGTGTTTACTTGCGTGAACCGATAATCCGTTTAAATTTGTAAAGCAATTATGAATGTTTAACCAACAATTAATTTAAATAGTAAACTATGAACAAATCAGATTTAATTGACGCAATGGCAGCAGATGCTGGCATCACAAAAGCAGCAGCTAAAAAAGCATTAGAGTCTTTCCTTGGAAACGTAGAGAAATCTCTTAAAAAAGGAAATAGAGTATCATTAGTAGGTTTCGGATCTTGGTCAGTATCTAAAAGAGCGGCTAGAGAAGGAAGAAACCCACAAACAGGAAAAACAATTAAAATTGCTGCTAAAAATGTAGTAAAGTTTAAAGCTGGATCTGAATTATCTAACAGCGTAAACTAATTGCCTCAAGCCATTTAAAAGCTTAGAACCCTGCCAATTGGCAGGGTTTCTTTTTTATATTTAATTTAAAGTCTACCTTTTTGGTTGGATTTTAAAAAAATAATACTTAGCTTTCCTTAACTAAATCAGGCACCATGATTAGTTTAAATCCAACCAAAGGCGTATTATTAATCGCCGAACCGTCCATTATTGGCGATGTTTCATTCAATCGTTCTGTGGTATTATTGGCAGAACACAACGAAAGTGGATCGATTGGATTTATACTCAACAAACCCCTAAAATACCGACTAAAAGATTTTCTTCCCGAAGTTAATTCAAGTTTACGCGTATATAATGGGGGTCCTGTAGAACAAGACAACCTCTATTTTATTCATACCGTTCCGGAACTCATCCCGGATAGTATCGAAATTTCCAACGGAATCTATTGGGGAGGTGATTTTAATACCATCCTCGATATGTTGAATAACAACGAGCTCCGAGAAGATCAAATTCAGTTTTTTCTCGGGTATTCCGGTTGGACCTTTGACCAATTGGAAAATGAGCTAAAGGAGAACAGCTGGGTGGTTACGAAAAACAATTTGGAGAGCGAGATTATAGGAAAAACCCGAAAAGACTTCTGGAAGGAAAAGATGTTGGAATTTGGGGGTGACTATGTAATTTGGTCAAACGCTCCTGAAAATCCCAACCTCAATTAACCCAATCGAGCTTTTACATTCAACTTTGCTAGTACTTCTTTGGCAATAGAATTCGTATACTCTTTCTTTCGAAACTTTTGTATTGGTTGAATCCCCATAATGGTATTGGTTACCCATAGTTCATCGGCCTTTTGCAATTCGAAAGGAGAAATGGGAGCCTCCTCGACTACATAATCGGGCATAAGTGCGATAATTCCCAACAATTGTTTTCGAATAATTCCATTCAAGCAGCCTTCACTTAAAGGAGGGGTTTTTATTTTATATCCCTGAATCCAAAATAAATTTCCATTAAGCGCTTCCACTACATTCTTTTTTTCATTGAGCAGCAAGCAATTCTGATAATCATTTTCTTCTGCATAAATACTTCCCAACACATGAAGCGCCTTATTATTTGTTTTTAAGGTGCTTAACAATCCTGAATTCACGTAATGATCCTTAAATAACTCGACTTCATATGGAATTTCAGAAAGTATATAAAAGGGTTGCGATAGAGGAGCCACGTCAATAATGAATTCTACGGTTTTAGAAGATGGAGTGTAAAAACCTCCCCATCCACGCCAAACCAATAATTTCACTCGGTACGCTTTTTCTTGAATGTCGCCGGCTTCAATGGTCTTTATAATTTCAGAAGCCAAAAATTCGGGAGTAAATGACATGGGTATTTCCATGCGCATAATCCTCATGGAGGCCATCAATCGAAAATAATGGTCTTCCCAAAAAAGGATTTTACCTGCTGAAACTTTTATGGTTTCAAAAACAGCATCACCGTAATGCAATCCTCGGTTGTGAATAGAAAGATTATTCGCTTCGTTTGGTTGGATACTTCCGTTGTAATTCATCATAAAAAAAGCCACCTTTTTGGGTGGCGTAAAGATAATCATTCGAAGTCGTTTTAAGCCGACCCCAAGATCTGTTTTAGATTGGTTACCATATTTTCCCACAGCATCTTGCCCTCTTCTATTTCATCCTCTTCAGCAAAATCAGTAATCATAAGGGAAACATCTTTGGTGATATCATCCACCTGAATACGCAATTCAAAATAATAATCGCTTTCTTCATCATCCACCCAGCGAAACTTGATACGCTCACCGCTCTTTTTACCAAGCAATCGGGCTTTCTCTTCACTTCCTTCCCAGATGAATGTAAAAAACTCTCCACGAGAATTCACATTATCGGCGTACCATTCGCTCATCCCAGAAGGGGTTGAAATATATTGATATAGTAAGGATGGAGACACCTGAATCGGGAACTCCATTTCGTATTTTATTTTATCTTCCATAGGTCGGTATTAGCTGCAGCCCAATATAGATATTAATTATAAACTGCAAAAATCGTAGCTGTATTTTTTATTCGGTTTATATCGACAACTATTTCATAATAATATTCAACAAAACATTTATCACAGGTACCAACTTTTAAAATTTAAAAAACCTTGAGTAAAATTTACTCAAGGTTTTTAAAGCTATTTTTTTCGTTCTGCTGAAAGTTATGGCAACATCACTTTATTCACTACGTGAATCACACCGTTCCCGGCTTGTACGTCCACAGCAACGATTCCGATATCTGAATTTCCAGCACCATCGGTAACATTCGCAATATTTCCTCCCGTTCCTGGTAAGGTTACTGTAATATCACCATTTAGGGTTGAGGCTGTTGTATCACCAGGACTATTCAAGTCACCGGAAGTCACGTTCGCCTCTGAAATTACATGGTGTAAAAGAACTTGAGTTAAGACAACCTCTCCTGGAATTGTACCTAGGGCATCAAAAGCATCGTTGGTTGGAGCAAAAACGGTGAAGTCTGGATTGATTCCATCCGCATTGCTTCCTGATGTTCTCGACAAGATAGAAGCAAAGTCCGTTCCTGGAGTTAAGGTAGTCAACGCTTCAACTAGGGTTGAAAAATTTGGATCTGCAGTTGCAAAAGTAACTACAGTTGGAATTCCGATTACTGCATCAACAGCATGAATCACACCATTAGTTCCTACTACATCGGCAGCAGTTACAGAAGAGATTCCGTTAAAGGTAACTCCGTCGCTCGTGTTGAAATAAAGACTCATGGCATTTCCTCCAGCACCTAAAGCTGCTGTATTCGTGTATCCCGCACCACTATTAATTAAATCACTTGATAAAACATTAGAGCCAACAATCACGTGATTTAATAAGATTCTCGCTAGTGCTGCTGTATTAACTTCTCCTAGCGGAGTACCGTCTAAGAAAGTTGTGAATGCATCATTATCTGGAGCCATTACCGTAAAAGGTCCGTCTCCATTTAAAATTCCGATAAGATCCCCATCAGCAGCTCCTAAAGCAGTTACAAGGCTGGTGAAAGATGGGTTAGCAACCGCATGGTCTACAAGGCTTGGAAGTCCAATAACAGCATCTACGATGTGAACCGTACCGTTTGACGCAGCAATATCAGCTTCAGAAACTGACGCTACGTTATTGAAACGCACTCCATTCGCTGTATTAAAGAACAAACTTAAATTTAATCCAGAATCATTGGTAGCATTACTAGACGCATATCCTGATCCTGCGGCGGCAAGGTCTCCCGAAGTAATATCGGACGAGATCACATGGTTCAATAGAACTTGAGCAAGAACATCCGTAGGAACATCGTCTAAAGAGGTAAAGCCGTTAGCATTTAAGAATGCAGTAAAAGCTGCGTTTGTTGGCGCTAGAACAGTAAACGGACCATCTCCGGTTAATACAGTAACTAAGTCTCCGTCCGCCAATTGAAGTGCTTGAACAAGTAAAGTTAACTCTGGAGTACCAAGGGCTACTTCAACAATGTTTCTTTCTTCAGGAATACTAATTGTGTTATCATCATCGTTGCTACAGGCCGCAAACACCAACAAAAATGCGATAAGAGGTAAAATTTTTACCGAATTTAAAATCTTTTTCATTTCTTCTTTATTTATTAAGTTATTATTTTGTTTGACAAATGTAGTTAAACGTTAAACAAAAAATACGAGATATCCATATTTTATACAATAATTAACATAGTAACAGAGGATAAGGCGATTGTAAAGTCAACTATTTTACACATAATAATTTCCTGATTCATCTTAAACTTCATGATTAATCCATTCAACACCTTGGGATTTCTAAAGGCAAATAGGCATGAATCTTGGGATTCTTTATGGTCACTTACAAAATTTTGAATTTTGTATTTGAGGAGCTATAATTTGTTTCTATATTTGCACCCGCATTTAGGTAAAACATTTTTTTACTCGAAAATGCAGTATGGCGAGGTAGCTCAGGTGGTTAGAGCGTCGGATTCATAACCCGGAGGTCTCGAGTTCAAGTCTCGATCTCGCTACAGACAAAACCCACTGCAAATGCAGTGGGTTTTTTAATGCCTAGCGTCAGGCGCTTGCGACTGTAAGCAAAGGCATTAAAAAAACTGACAAAGCGAAGCTTTGTTGGGGTTTTGGATGTAAGGCCTCCCCCTAAAAGACTCACCGAGTGAAGCGAGGTAATTCTCGATCCTCTTTTCATTAAAACCCTAAGAAACGAAGCTTTGTTGGGGTTTTGGATGTAAGGCCTCCCCTAAAAGACTCACCGAGTGAAGCGAGGATTATTCATATTGCAGATATACTTGATGCTCCATACCTAACTTTATAAAGCAACAAACCAAGTAATATTAAAACAACCTCCATATTTGTGCCACTAAGAAGGTGACAATGAAGCCCAGTATTACCGGTAAAATAGAAGCTACTACGGTCCATTTTACACTTTTTGTTTCTTTATATATGGTATATATCGTGGTGCTACAAGGATTGTGCAGCAAACTAAAAAGCATCAGATTGATTGCCGTGAGAAGGGTCCACCCACCTGCCCTGAGAATGTCACCGGTGGCATTCACAGAATCCAATTCAAACATCACCCCTGCACCCTCCCCTGCGGAAATTCCGGTGACTAGTACTGTGAGCATCAAGATGGTGGGGATCACAATTTCATTGGCAGGAATGGCCACAATATAAGCCACCAAAATCACCCCGTTCAATCCCAGTAAGAATCCAAACCCGTCCAAGGAGTCGATCAACCATGCCGCAATACTCATATCACCAATGTGTATGTTCGAAATCAGCCAAATCACCGCTCCTGCCGGAGCTGCAAAAACAATGGCTCTCCAGAGTACAATCATCGTACGATCAATCAGGGAGGTATAAATGGTTTTCCAAAAGCGAGGTGGTCGATAGGGTGGTAATTCTAAATTAAAAGTAGAGACTTCCCCCTTCAAAACTGTTCTGGATAAGGCCCAAGAAACTAAAAACATAAAGGCGATTCCTAAGACAGCGATGCCAATTACTGCCGACAAGGACGCTAATCCTGAAAATGAAGCTGGAACAAGGGCTCCAACAAAAATAGTAGCAATCAATATTTGGGTGGGCCATCGACCATTACACAAGGAGAAATTATTGGTAATGATCGCTATGAGACGTTCTCTCGGACTATCGATAATACGGGTTGCAACCACGCCTGCCGCGTTACAGCCAAACCCCATACTCATGGTAAGCGCCTGTTTTCCATGGGCACCGGAACGTTTAAATAAATTATCAAGATTGAATGCAACTCTAGGTAAATACCCAAAATCCTCGAGCAAGGTAAACAATGGAAAGAAAATCGCCATAGGAGGAAGCATTACGGCAATCACCCATGCTACCGCCAAATACACTCCATCAATTAGAAAACCATCCAGCCACCAGGGCATTCCAACGTTGATCGCTAAGCCTTTCAAAAAGGGATGTACTGTATCCAACAGCAATTCAGCCAACATGGCCGAAGGATAATTCGCTCCAACAATGGTCATCCATAATACCAACGCCAAGATGAAAAACATGAGGGGAAAGCCCCAAACTTTACTCGTAATTATGCGGTCTATTTTAGCATCCAATCGCAAGGACTTCTTTTGATCCGATCGATGAACAGAATCTCGAACAATCTCTGAAGCATCGGCATAAATCCCTTCGGCTAAATTGTCGTGAAATTCATCCCCTATTTTCCATCGAAGATCGTTGGAAAGCGCAATAAGGTCCTCTATGTTTTTATTCTTCATGAGTTCTTTATGACTTAAATTCCCCGCTACGAAGTAATTTTATAATTTGCTCGTCCCCTTCCAACAATCGAAAGGCAATCCAACGGCTGTTGGGAATATCGGGGTATTCTTTTTTAATGCGATCACTTAATTCTTGTACCGCTTTCTCAATATTTTCAGGGATGTTTTTAATGCGATGCGGAGCACATGCAATAGCTCCACTAGCCACGTCGCTAATGGTTTGTATCAATTCCTGAATTCCTCTATTATATCGAGCACTGGTGGGGACCACAGGTATCCCTAGATCTTTTGCCAGTGTTCTGGTATCAATTTCGATACCATTTCGTTCTACCTCATCCATCAAATTAAGACATAGTACCGCTCGATTTGTAATCTCTAAAATTTGCAATACCAGGTTCAAATTTCGTTCGAGACGGCTGGCATCTACCACAATAACGGTTACGGAAGGTTTTCCAAAAAGAAGAAAGTTTCGAGCTACCTCCTCATCTTCTGAAGTGGAAAGCAGTGAATAAGTCCCCGGAAGATCGATAAGCTTAAATTT